>JAISWS010000062.1 GCA_031270725.1 Syntrophomonadaceae bacterium
TTATTTCTTCCTTACTCAGATGCGTATATATCTGTGTAGTGGAAATTTTCACATGCCCTAACAGTTCCTGAACGGATCTCAGGTCAGCTCCAGCGCTCAATAAATGCGTAGCAAACGAATGACGCAGCATATGCGGATAAACTTTCTGCTTTAACGAGGATAACTCAGCGTACTTATTTATAATATTTCGAACCGAACGGACGCTTATGCGGGTCCCGAATTTATTCAGGAACAACGCCTGCTCTTCAGTTGCCGCTCCGCCTTTCTTTAACAAAAAGCCCCTCCCGCTGTTCACATAATTAGTTATGCTGTCAATAGCGGCTTTACCTACAGGAACAATCCGTTCTTTGTCTCCTTTTCCCTTCACTCTGAGATAACCCCCGCCCATTCCTAGGTCCCGTATATTCAAAGATACCAGTTCGTTTACTCTCAAACCTGAAGAATACAGCAACTCCATAATCGCCCGGTCCCGTCTGCCTAAAATCAATTTTCCATCAGGCGCCCGCAGCAGGGTGTCCACTTCTTCATTGTAAAGAAATCTGGGCAATTTGCTTTCTTTCTTAGGTGTGGAAATGGCTGCCATAGGATTTTTGCTCAATATTCCCTCCCGGCAAAGAAATTTAACAAACGTTCGCAAAGCCGATAATTTCCTGGCCATAGTCGCGCGGCTCAATCCGTTCAGCTGCTGTTCCATCACATATTCTCTTATAATAATATTATTTATATGCGTTTCATTTATTTCATTATCATCAATTTTATTTTTACCGGCTACAAAACGAAAAAATTGCCGCAAATCAGTTTCATAACTGCGCAAAGTCAAGTTAGAGGCTTTTTTCTCAATCCGTAAATGATCTGAAAATTGCTTAACCCAAATAATCATTAAAATATGACCTCCTGTATCCGTATGGTTGAAGGATATCACAACTTTTTCTCGATTTCAACTTTTTTCACAACAATTCTGAAAATTTAGTCATTAATTCCCATGCGCGGCCTACATATAGGGAATATCTTCTTCTTTTATCCTTTATGTTATTCCGGAGCGGCGGCAAAATGCCGAAGTTAGCGTTTACAGGCTGGAAATTCCGGGTCTCCGCGGTCCCGATAAAATTTAACAACGCGCCCATCATTGTTTCCGGCGGTAAAACCAGCAAATCAAGGCCCCTGTATAAACGCAGGGCGTTTATCCCCGCAAATATGCCGGAAGCGGCCGATTCCATATATCCTTCCACTCCTGTTATCTGTCCGGCCCAAAAGATATTTTCGCGGTTTTTAGATTGTAAAGTGGGATTCAATATAAGCGGGCTATTGATATAAGTATTGCGATGCATAGAGCCAAAGCGTACAAATTCCGCGTTTTCCAAGCCCGGAATCATCCTGAACACCCGTTCCTGCTCCCCCCAGCGCATTCGGCTTTGAAAGCCCACCAAGCCAAATATATTGCCTTCCTTGTCCTCCTGGCGCAACTGTACTACCGCGTACGGACGCTCGTCAGTTCCAGGCGGAAGCAGTCCCACCGGGCGCATAGGCCCGAAGCGTAAAGTGTCGACACCTTTTGCCGCCATAACTTCAACAGGCATACAAGCGTTAAAAAAACGGTCCGCGTCTATCGCGGCGGCTGATTTCACATCCGCGGCCACTAAATTATAATAAAAATCTTCGTATTCCGTTCGCGAAAAAGGGCAATTTAAATAATCCGCTTCCCCTTTATTGTATCTTGAAGCCCGAAAAACTTTCTGATAATCAATACTTTGCGCAGTGACGCTCGGCGCTATAGCGTCGTAAAAAAACAAATTATTCCGGCCGGTCATTTTTTGCAGGTATTTGCTCAAGGCTTCCGACGTCAAAGGCCCCGTAGCTATTATACAAATTCCGTCCGCAGGCAGTTCAGTTATTTCCCGCCTTATAACTTCAATATTCTGATTCTCCAGAATACTTTGCGTCATCAGCGCGGAAAATCTCTTTCTGTCAACCGCTAAAGCAGCGCTGGCCGGCACTCTGGTCAATCGGGCACACTTCAAAACCAGAGAGCCTAACAAATCCATCTCCATTTTCAACAAGCCTTGTGCTGTGTCTTGCAGTTCCGATTTCAAAGAATTGCTGCAAACCAGCTCCGCCAGGTCACCGCCGCTATGAACCGGCGTCGTTTGCCGCGGCCGCATCTCCCATAAACACACTTTAACGCCCGCTCCGGCAATAAAATGAGCTGCTTCACATCCGGCCAGTCCTCCGCCTATTACATGAATATATTTTTTCATTTTCCACTCACCGCTCATCTGACGGACGGATTTCTTTATACGAACATTCGCTGTTTTGGCAGCAAATCACCGTTTCTTTGTTTTTACCGGTCTTTTCCACCAGAATTTCTCCGCACTGAGGGCATTTTTTCCCAGTGGGCTTATTCCATGAACGGAAGTTGCATGTCGGGAAATTGCTGCATCCATAAAATCTGCGCCCTTTTTTACTTTTAAGCGCAACGATGCTGCCTTCGCAATACGGACATTTAATTCCCAATTCCTCATTTAACGATTCGGTATGGCGGCATTCCGGAAAACCTGAACACGCCAGAAATTTACCAAAGCGTCCGTACTTTATAAGCAAAGGCTTTCCGCACTTGGGACAATCCTTGCCCGCTTCCTCTTCTCTGATTTCCACTTTTTCTATTAATCCCTGCGCTTTTTCTAACTCCTCGGCAAAAGGCCCGTAAAAATCCCCTATTACTTTTTTCCAGCCTAAATCTCCTTCTTCTATGCGCTCTAAATTTTTTTCCATGTTAGCGGTAAATTCCATGTCCATTATATGAGGGAAATTTTTCTTCAGTAAATCAACAACAATGACCCCCAGTTCCGTAGGCACGAATTGTTTATTTTTGCGTTCCACATAATTCTTCAAAATAGTATCAATTATTGGCGCATAAGTGCTGGGACGCCCAATATCTCTCTCTTCCAGCACTTTAACCAGACTGGCTTCAGTATAGCGCGGCGGCGGCTGGGTGAAGTGCTGTTCAGGGTTAATTTCCCGCAGCTTCAGCTTTTGCCCTGTTTTTAGCTCCGGAATAGGGTTTTTGATTTCTTCTTCCAAATCATTATACACTTTTTTATATCCCATAAAACGAAGCTGCGAGGAAGTGGCTCTGAATCCATAATCGCCGGCTTTTAATTCCGCTGTAACCGTATCATAAATGGCCGGGGCCATCTGGGAAGCTACAAAACGCTCCCAGATTAATTTATACAAGCGGTGCTGATCCCTGCTCAAATAATTTTTCACGCTCTCCGGAGTGCGCCGCACAGAGGTAGGGCGAATAGCTTCATGCGCGTCCTGGGCCGATTTCCTGCTTTTATATTCATTCGGCTGTTTGGGTACGTATTCGCCGCCAAATTGCCCGGTTATAAATTCCGCCGCTTCTTTCTGGGCAACCGGTGATATTCTGGCCGAATCCGTCCGTAAATAAGTTATTAACCCTATCGTGCCCTCTTTGCCGAGCGGGAGCCCTTCATATAATTCCTGCGCCACTTTCATGGTTCTCTTAGCAAAAAAATTTAATCTTTTGGAAGCTTCCTGCTGCATGGTACTGGTAATAAAAGGCGGATTAGCGCGCCTCTTTTTCTCTTTTTTATCTAACGACGCAACTATAATTTCACTGCTGCCAAGTACAGCGCAAATGCGCTCCATCTCCTCCTGATTGCCAATCTCGGCTTTTTCCGTCCCTAAGGTTACTAAACGAGCCATAAACGCGTTTTTTTTATTATCTGAAACTATGATTTCCAAAGTCCAGTATTCTGCCGGGACAAAATCGTTAATCTCCATTTCACGTTCTACAACTAAGCGGACGGCTACAGATTGCACCCGGCCCGCGCTTAAACCTTTTCTTACCTTGCTCCATAGCAAAGGGCTAAGGTTATAACCCACCAGTCTGTCCAAAACCCGCCGCGCCTGTTGAGCGTTTACCAGATCAATGTCAATAGAACGGGCATTTTTTATAGCGCTTTTTACCGCTTCTTTAGTTATTTCATGGAATTCAATACGGCATTTAGCCTTATCGTCAATCTTCATAGCGTTGCGCAGATGCCAGGCAATAGCCTCTCCTTCCCGGTCAGGGTCTGTGCCCAGCAATACGCGTTCCGCTTTTTGAGATTCATCTTTTATTTCTTTAAGCAAATCCCCTTTACCCCTGATTGTAATGTATTGCGGCTCAAAATCCGCCTCCACGTCTATGCCCAGCTTACTCTTGGGCAAATCCTTGATATGTCCTACGGAAGCCTTCACTTTGTAGGATTTTCCTAAAAATTTACTTAATGTTCTAGCCTTAGCCGCCGACTCCACTATCAGCAATGTAGTTCCAACCAAATAATTTCACCTCTTAGATTTTTAATTATCCATACTTTTAATATAATAATTACCTGGTAATAGCTTTAATAACCCATTCATTTCTAATTTTAACAATATTTCACTTAATTTTCCAATAGGTATATGTACATCATCTAATAGCTTTTCAATATGTATCGGAACAAAATCAAAGTGCTTAAATACATTTTTTTCTTCTTCGCTCAATTCAATTGCCATCTGGCCGGTATTTTTTACAGCCGCGGCGTTAACCGTCATATATTCCCGCAAAATATCCGTTATTTCAGTGACTAAGGCGGCGCCTTGTTTAATTAAGTTATTAGTTCCCGCACTCGTCAAACTGTTGATCGGCCCAGGCACCGCAAACACATCTTTTCCTTGTTCCAAAGCAAAATCCGCGGTTATTATAGCGCCGCTGTGCTTATCCGCTTCCACTACGATTATCCCTTTACTCAGGCCGGCAATAATCCTGTTGCGGCGCGGGAAATTTTTATTCACGGGCGCCGTGCCCAGGGGAAACTCGCTCAGCAGCAATCCCTGCTCCGCAATTTTATCATACATTTTATAATTTTCCCGCGGATAAATAATATCAATTCCACAGCCTAAAACAGCGATAGTCTTACCCCGTTCCGCCAAAGACCCCCTGTGAGCCTCAGTATCAATTCCCCGGGCCAGTCCGCTTATGACACAAACATCATGAAGCGCCAATTCCCGCGCAAAATTATAAGCGACATTTCTTCCATAAGCGCTGGCTTTGCGGGACCCTACAATCCCCAGCCTTATCCCCGCCCGTTGTTTCAACAGCCCGGTATCTCCCCGGCAATACAGGACATAAGGAGGCTGCCCGATATTAAATAAGCAGTCAGGATACTCGTCATCTTCCTGCGTAATAATTTTGATATTATTCTTATCTATTTTTTGATAAAAATATTCCGTCCCCAGGCTTCTTTTTCCCTGAATCTCATTTTGAATATCTTTCGCCGGAAAAGCCCTCTCCAATCGCTCACTGCCCGCCATTAAGCATTCATGAAAACCGCCGAAATCAGTCTTTATTTTTCCCAGTGCCGCTGAGCCGATTCCGGTAATAGTATGAAGAATCGCTAAACTTATCCGCTCATTGTCATTCATTTCACACGTACCGCCTGTTTTTTTATGTTATTTGTTTAAACCCATTGTTAGCATAAAATTTTAATTCAGGCAAGTTTTTACTTTATAGCGGTGAGCATTAAGATTTTCCACCTGTCCGCCGGCAGGCGGGTAAAAGAGAACCGTCCTGTCCTCCGAAAAGGGGGTAATACCCGTTTCCCTCATGCCCCTTCGGGTATCTGTCCGTCCGCAAATGCGGCTGGAATTTTCAATCGGACACGGATATAACTTCCATTAGACATAATTTATACAAAAATATAAAGGCCCTCGCCCGGATTTGTATCTACCCTGCCGGCGGGCGCTCCGCCACTGGACAGGCCCTGCGCGTAAAGAAAAGCCCTGAAAACGTCCGCTTCGAGCATTTTCAGGGCTTTGGTTCGCGTTACGCTATTTCATTGTTCATTTACGCTCCGTCGGCGGCCAGTATAAACTTGTGCAGGATGGCGCTGGCCTCGGCTCTGGTGGCGCTGCCCTGGGGGTCGAACCGATTGCCCGGCTTGCCGGAAATCACGCCCGCCCGCTGGATAGCCTTTACCGCGTCTTTCGCCCAATCGCTAATCTGCGCGTCATCGGCAAAGGCGTTGGCCTGCTGTGACACAGGCAG
>JAISWS010000115.1 GCA_031270725.1 Syntrophomonadaceae bacterium
GAGCGGTTTTTTTAGGGATAGCGGCGTCGCCGGTCATGGCGGCGACCAACATGTTCAATTTGCCTGACGTAAATCTGCAAATTGGGGACAATAATGGTGAACAGGGAACGAGCGGCGCTATTCAGCTGCTGGTATTGTTAACGGCGCTTACATTAGCTCCGGCCGCTGTTATTACTTTAACTTCCTTTACCCGCATTATTGTAGTTTTAAGCTTTGTGCGCAGTTCTTTAGCAACTCAACAGATGCCGCCCAATCAGATTTTGATAGGTTTGGCGCTTTTTTTGACTTTTTTTATTATGGCGCCGACTTTCCAGCAAATAAATACTCAGACTTTACAGCCTTACATGAATGGCGAAATCGGTAATGAAACGGCTTTTACCCAGGGCATGGAGCCTTTAAGAAACTTCATGTTGGGCCAGACCAGAGAAAAAGATCTGGCGCTTTTTGTCAGGCTTTCAGGCTTGGCAAGACCTAATGATTTCGCGGACATTCCCAATTATGTATTGATTCCTTCTTTTGTAATCAGCGAATTGAAAACCGCGTTTCAAATAGGGTTTATTATCTTTATACCGTTTTTAATAATAGATATGGTAGTAGCCAGCGCTTTAATGTCGATGGGAATGATGATGCTGCCGCCTATGATGATATCACTGCCGTTTAAAATACTTTTGTTTGTGCTTGTGGATGGATGGAATCTTATTATTAGTTCGCTGATGATGAGTTTTCAGTGACGGCGCAGGGAGGAGGGATAGCCTTTGTTTGAAGAAACCGTGCTAAGAATAACTAACGACGCAGTTTTTGTGATTTTGTTATTATCGGCGCCTGTTTTGATAGCGGCTTTAGCGACCGGACTGCTGATCAGTATATTCCAGGCGACTACTCAATTACAGGAAATGACCTTGGTATTTGTACCTAAAATAATAGTAGTATTTTTAGTGCTGATATTTTTTGGGCCGTGGATGTTAAATGTGCTGGTCAATTTCACAAGTGAATTGATACAGAGTATACCTATGATTTTAACTGAATGATAAAAACGTGATAATTTACGGAATGCGGGGATGCGGGATCGCCTGGATCAGGAGACTATGTTTGGATAAGGGGTATGAGAATGACCTTTGCTTGGGACAATTTCTTTATCATATTTCTTCGCATAAGCGGATTGTTTATAAGCGCTCCTGTTTTTTCCAGCCGCCAGATACCCGTACGCATAAAGATATTTGCCTTGCTCATAATTTCGTTTTGTTTAGCTTATGCGGTTCCGGTTACTTTTCCAGAATCAGCGCTAAGCATATTCCAGATTATAGTGATGATGGGAATGGAATTGCTGATTGGCTGTACCATAGGTTTTGTGGCGAATATGATATTTGCCGGCATACAGCTGGCTGGTCAGCTGATGGATATGCAGATGGGCTTTGGAATTGTTAACGTAGTTGACCCTTTGTCCGGCACCCAGGTTCCTTTACTGGGAAATTTCACTCAAGCTATGGCGTTATTACTTTTCCTGGCGGTGAATGGGCATCATTATCTCCTTCAATCGGTGGTTGGCAGCTATCAGTTAATTCCGGTTATGGGAATGCAGTTGACCGGCCATTTTATGGATCAGCTAATGAAAATAATGGTTTATGTTTTTGTGATAGCGATCAAAATATCCAGTCCTTTGGTATTGACCGTCTTGACTGCTGACATTGCCATGGGCTTTATAGGACGGACCGTGCCGCAGATGAATGTTTTTATCGTGGGGATGCCTTTGAAAATACTGTTGGGTTTTGTGTGTTTACTGATGTTGGTTCCGGTATATTCGTGGGTGTTTGAAATGATATTTGATAATATTTTTGCTTTTATGGATGCTATTGTAATGAGCGTAACGTTGTGAATATTTAAATAAGGGTAAATATATGGAAGAAACGTTATATTTTGTATTTGATATACAGCTTTTCGCTGACGGAGATACCGGCGAAAAAACCGAAACCGCCACCCCTCGCAGAAGGGAAGATGCCAGGAGAAAAGGGCAGGTTTTTAAGAGTACTGATTTAAATTCAGCAATAATACTTATTGTTGGGTCCATGACGGTATTCATATGTTTACCGATGATTTATCAAAGAATGAGCAATTTTATGGCATATTGCTTTATGGAACAAGCTCTGATGGAAATAAATAATGCTTCGGCTTATGATTTTATATTTGAAGTAATTGTTCAAATAGCGCAAATGATTTGGCCTATATTACTGGGAGCCTTTATTGGGGCTTTGCTGATAAGTTATTTGCAGGTGGGCGTTTTATTCGCTACTGAGCCCTTGGTGCCAAAATTTTCCAGAATTAATCCGGTGGAAGGCTTAAAACGTATTTTCTCAAAAAGAGCTTTGGTTGAGCTGGTTAAATCGTTCATTAAAATAGGAATTACCGGTTATGTTGTCTACACTGTGTTACGGAAAAATTATCAATTCTTTCCGCGTATGGTGGATATGGAATTAAATACGACTTTAGTGTTTTTAGGGTCTATTATTTTTGAGATTGCTTTAAAAGTGGGATTAATTTTTATAATAGTAGGGGTTTTGGATTATATATACCAATGGTATGAACATGAAGTATCTTTGAAAATGAGTAAATATGAAGTTAAACAGGAATACAAACAAAATGAAGGAGACCCTCTGATCAGATCCAGACAGAGAAGGATACAAAGGGAAATGGCTATGAGGCGTATGATGGCGGAAGTGCCTAAAGCGGACGTTATTATTACTAACCCGACCCATTACGCTATAGCCATACAGTATAAAGCAGAAATCATGAGCGCTCCGGTCGTGATCGCCAAAGGTCAGGATCAAGTGGCTTTAAAGATAAAAGAAATCGCTGAAAAACATAAAATCACGGTGGTTGAAAACCCTGGTTTAGCCAGAACTATTTATGCCATGTGCAAGATTGGAGATTTAATCCCTGAAGACCTTTACCAGGCGGTTGCGGAAATATTAGCTTTTGTGTACAAACAAAGAAAAGTTGTTGTTTGAAGGGAAGTATCTGAATGGGTTGGACTAATCGTCTATTAAAATACAGTGATGTCCTCATAGCGGTTTTAGTGGTCGCGGTCGTAATGATTATGATTATTCCGCTGAATGCGCGGATCCTTGATATTTTACTGTCATTTAATATCAGCTTTGCATTGATTATTATAATGGTTTCGATGTTTGTTAAAGATAGTTTGGAATTTTCCGGATTCCCATCTTTATTACTGGTTATGACTTTATTCAGGCTGTCACTGAATGTGGCCTCGACAAAATTGATTTTGCTGAATGGTTACGCGGGAGATGTTATAGAGACTTTTGGACAATTTGTTATTGGCGGCAATACGGTTGTCGGTTTGGTAATATTTCTTATTTTGGTGGTTATTCAGTTTATTGTTATTACCAAAGGCGCGGAAAGGGTTTCAGAAGTGGCGGCAAGGTTTACGTTGGACGCCATGCCGGGTAAGCAAATGGCGATAGACGCCGATCTTAATTCCGGGCTGATAACAGAGTCCGACGCAAGAAACAGGCGGGACAAGATTCAACGGGAAGCGGATTTTAACGGGGCTATGGACGGTGCCAGCAAATTTGTTAAAGGCGACGCTATAGTAAGTATAATTGTGGTAATGATAAATATAGTCGGAGGACTGGCCATAGGGATACTGCAAAGAGGTTTGAGTTTCTCCGAAGCGGTTTCGGTATATACAATATTAACAGTTGGGGACGGCCTGGTAACTCAAATTCCGGCTTTGCTCATTTCAACCGCTACCGGCATTATCGTTACCCGCAGCGCCGCTAATGTTGATTTGGGCGCTGAGCTGGGGCAGCAGCTTTTCAGTTTCCCGCGGGCGTTAGGTCTGGTAGCGGTAATATTGGCTATATTGGGGACGATTGGCTTGCCTATGGCGCCTATGTATACTCTGGCGGGTATTTTCGGAGCGTTATTTTTTATTTTCCGCCGTATCGATAAAAAGGCGGAGGAACAAATCGACGAAGAACAGCTCAGGGAAGCTGAACATATAAAAAGCCCGGATAATGTTGTTGAGTTATTGTCGGTCGAAAAGATGGAAATGGAGCTGGGATACGGCTTAATTCCGCTGGTTGACGCTGATCAGGGGGGCGACCTGCTGGAAAGAATAGTTATGATTAGAAGGCAATGCGCTGTAGAAATGGGGTTTATAATGCCTCCGATCAGAATACGGGATAATATGCAGCTTAAACCTAATCAATATACTATAAAAATTAAAGGACTGGAGATTGCCAGTGGTGAATTAATGTTAGACAGCCTGTTAACAATTGGGCCGGATATAGAGAATGATACCACGCTTGCGGGAACCGATACTTTGGAGCCGGCGTTTGGGTTGCCGGCGCGCTGGATAAATGCGGAGCAAAAAGAAGAAGCGGAGAACAAAGGTTATACCATAGTTGACCCGCCTTCAGTTTTGGCTACTCATATTACGTCTATATTAAAAACTTATGCGCATGAGCTTTTGGGCAGACAGGAAGTTAACAGTGTAATTGACTATATCAAAGGGCAGAATCCGGTAGTGGTGGAAGAACTGATACCCGATTTGATGAGTATAGGGGATGTACAAAGAGTGCTGGCCAATTTACTGAAAGAAGAGGTTTCTATTCGCGATATGAATACGATTTTGGAAACTTTGGCTGATTATGCTAAGTTAACTAAAGATACGGATGTTTTGACAGAATATGTACGTCAGTCACTGAGAAGGCAAATAACTAAACAATTTGTCGGCGCTGACAGAAAAATATCCGTGTTAACCCTGGATCCGGCTTTGGAAGAAACCTTGCGGGAATCGGTGCAGCAAAGTGATTACGGCTCATTTTTGGCTTTGGATCCGGACATTGCCCAACAAATGGTTGATAAATTACAGCATCATTATCAGGATTTAACCCAAAAAGGAGTTACGCCTATTGTTATTTGTGCGCCTGTGCTTCGTATTTATTTCAAACGGTTAGTAGATAGATTTATTAGTAATTTGGTGGTTTTGTCGTATAATGAAATCGACACTAATGCAAATGTCGAAGTTATAGGAATGGTATCGGCATGAAGGTTAAACAGTTTACCGGAAAAGATTATCAGGAAGCGATACAAAAAGCCAAAGCTGAAATGGGCAGTGATGCGATTATTTTTCAATCAAGGGAGATTAAACCCAAAGGTTGGCGTCGTTTTTTTTATCCTGCGATCGCTGAAGTTACGGTGGTCATTGATGAGGATATAAAGATTGATATAGACAGGATACATCAAAAGGCTGCCCTGACAGAAGAGCCGATAATATATAATAAAAATACGATTTTTAATAATAAAAAAATTGCGGATAAAGTGAATTTACTGTCTGATGAAAAAGACGGTGGAAAGAATGAAAAACCGCCAGAGGATATTGCAAAAGGAGCTGTTGAAGAAAAAACGGATGCCGCGGTTAAAAGCGGCGTGGAATTGCCGGGCGCTGAAAATGCCGATAAGGAAAATATTTCCAGAATACCTGATTTAATGAAGAATTTTTGTAATACTTTAGTGGCTAACAGTGTGGATACTGGTGTAGTTGACAAAATTGCCGCTCAAATCGAGGCACAGTTAGCGACGCAAAACATAGAAGATGAGGAAGGCATAAATTCTTTTTGTTTAAATTATCTGCGTGAATGTCTGGATGTTATTCAGCCGATCAGGATTAATCCGAAAAAAAAGGGCAATTTGTTTTTTTTAGTGGGACCTACCGGAGTTGGTAAAACTACGACTATTGCTAAACTGGCGGCTAATATGACATTCACTAACCGCAAGAGAGTAGCTTTAATTACGCTTGATACTTTCAGGGTAGCGGCTGTTGAACAATTGAAAACATTTGCGGAGATTATGGATATACCTATAGGAGTAGGGTTTAATCCCAGCGATTTATTGCGGGAGATTGAACGGTTTTCAGGCAGCGACGTTATATTTGTGGATACGGCCGGAAGAAGCCCTTACAACCAGGAACATATGGAGGAGCTGCGCCAGTGTGTGCTGCTGGCCCGGCCTAAGGAAGTGATATTGGTTTTAAGCGCTACCACCAGCAGAGTAGATCTTATTAACAATTATAAAGCGTTCAGCGATATTGGCGTTGACAAAATCATCTTCACTAAATTGGATGAGACAGTAGCGTGGGGACAGATTTTAAACACGGTCTACGAAATGAAAAAACCTATTGCCTATATTACTAATGGTCAAAATGTACCTGATGATATTACTGTTCCTGATCCTGCTAAATTAGCGGCTAAGTTATTGTTAAAGGAATATTAAATGAAAGATCAAGCTGAAAAATTAAGAGCGGTTGCTAATGAATTAAGAAACCAAAATGAAGCTGAAACAGCTGCTGTAAGTAATTTTACCTTGACTGCCAATCAAGCTAAAGTAATTGCTATAACCAGCGGAAAAGGCGGAGTAGGGAAAAGTACTCTGGCAGTAAATCTGGCCATAAGCTTATGTATGAATGGAAAAAGGGTTGCTTTGGTTGACGGCGATTTAGGGCTGGCTAATATAGATATAATGCTGGGTATAACGCCTGAATACACTTTGCACCATTTGATTACGGGCAAAAAAAGTTTAGAGGAAATAATAATAGAAGGGTTATTTGGCTTAAAAATAATACCAGGATGGTCAGGTATTGAAAATTTACTGGATTTAAGTTCGGATGAAGTTAAACGGATTATTGCGGAATTAAGTAAAATAGAAGATCAAGTCGATTATTTGATAATAGATACCGGCGCCGGAATTTCTAAAATAATAACGGCTTTTATAAAAGCGGCCGATATTGTTTTGCTGGTTACTACTCCGGAACCTACATCTATTACTGATGCTTACAGTGCATTGAAAAATGTTATCGAAGTTAAGGAGAATAAAGAAGTAGGACTGATTGTTAACCGTGTCGTCAACAGACGTGAAGGAATTAGAATTGCCGCCAGACTTGCAGAGGTGTGTGAGAAATTTTTAAATTTCAAATTACAGTTTTTAGGTTATATTAGTAATAACAATATTGTAGGCGAGGCAGTTACCAGACAACGCCCGGTCATATCGTTATATCCTAACTCTTCAGTAGTGGAGGAGATAACAGCTATTGGCAGAGAATTGCTTTCGGCGGATGAAAATGGGCAGACAGGTAAAGAGCGCCATGGATTGACAGCTTTTTTTGCCAAAGTTTTTGAGTTTTTAAAATAAAAGAATAGAGGTGAGATGATGGTTAAGCCTGATTTCAAAATTAACCAGCTGGTCACTATTGAATTAATGAATACCGAGGACAGTGCTGAAAAGTTATCCAGCAGAATTGAAGAAGTGTCAGACAACAGCATACATATTTCTATGCCGACGAAGTCAGGTAATCTACTCTTGCTGCACTCAGGAGATAAAATTAATCTTTTGTTTTCCAGCAACAAAGGGGTTTTCAGCGCCTCCAGTACGGTATTGGAACGGGTGAACGTGCCGATTCCGGTTTTAGTGGTGGAGAAACCAAAAGATTATATGAGCGTGGAGCAAAAAAGGGAACACGTCCGCATTGACATATCTCTGCCGGTATTTTATATGCTGGAAGATTTGGAAGTAGCTAAATCTGTGGAGAAATTTATTAAAGGTATTACCAATAATGTGAGCGCGGGCGGTTTGTTCTTTAAAACAGCGGAATATTTGGAAAAAGGGCAAAAATTAAAGCTACAGATCCATTTGGGCGATAAGGATATTATGAATTGCAGCGCTGACGTGCGCAGGATAATTGAATTGAATGATAAGGGAGCCTTAGGGATAGGAGTTCAATTCTATGATATTGATGAGAGAGACATGGACAGCATATATAAATTTATTTTTAACAAACAGCGTGACTGGATTCAAAAAGGGCTGATCTAAAAAACACAAGAGAACATTCAGTAAATTTGTACTTACAACTCAGTATAATTAAAGCTGGGTTGATATGCATTATCAGGTCGCAAATGATGTAAATTTTTATTGGCCATCATATTTTTGCTGTACTTAAATGCTTTTAATTAAAAGAACAGCGGTATCTTCCGTAATTTGTCAGAAGCGCGGAAGATGAAAATATAGTAATAGTATTTCGCATATGGGATATGCAATTCCTGTACGGCGCGGATATAATTAATTAAAGAAAAATAAAAAAATATATAGTTTAGCTGAAAACAGTCATCTTGTATTAAACATTGCCGCTGGAGCTGTTATGGTTGATGTGTTTAGCAAAACGGGACAGGCATTTTTCGGCAGTGGTTCAAATCCTGTGTTAAATAAAGTTTATTTAGTTCATTGAAAAGTTTCATTGAACAGTAAGGAGGCAAGACAATGAAGATGGACACATCCCAATATCTTGATCTTTTTTTGGAAGAAAGCAAAGAACATCTGGGAGAATTAAACCAGAAATTGCTGGATTTAGAAAAAAGTCCGCAAGATATAGCTACATTAAATGACATATTCAGGTCGGCTCATACTTTGAAAGGCATGTCCTCTACTATGGGTTTCGATAGTTTGGCGGATTTAACGCATCACATGGAAGATGTTTTATCCGATTTAAAGGAAGGAGCTCTGGTAGCTGATTCATTTGTTGTCAACACTTTATTTCAAGCGTTTGACCGGTTGCAGCTGATGATAGACAATATAGAAGAAGAAAACCATACGGCTGTAGATAACAGTGATTTAATACAAATATTGAGTAATATCAAAAATAATATCTCCGAAAATGTTACAGGTGCAATCAGCTCGCCGCCCGGCCAAGACCATAAAGAAGGCTTCGAACTTAATGAGTATGACTTGACTATATTAA
>JAISWS010000164.1 GCA_031270725.1 Syntrophomonadaceae bacterium
TTCATCACAATCGCATAATCGCCTTCACAGATAAATGTCACTCTGTCGCCTTCAGATACTTTCAAGAGGGAGCGGACTTCTTTGGGAATGGTGACTTGCCCTTTTGACATTATTTTTGCGTTGTCAATCAATGGAACGTTCAAAATGATTCCTCCTTTCTGGCGGGATAATTCCCACTTTTCCTACTTAACATTATACACACCTGTGTGCCAAAATGCAATGGAGACTTTTGCATTAGAATCGCAGACGAGACACTTCAAGGATTTTGGTGGTGGTGCACAGCAATCTCATAATTAAGCCCTGAAAATGCTCTAAATCATCATTTTCAGGACTTTTTCTCATACCGCAAGAAATTTCCTGAGCTATTGGACATTTTAGCCTTGACAGCACGAATTGGAAAACAGGTTCTTAATGTATTCTGTCAGTTAATTGCGTAGGCTTTGTCTTCCCTTGTTTTTTATTTTTCCGGTTCCAGGTTTTTTAATATTAATTTAAAGGCTTTTTTCAGAAACATAGCGTCCTTGTAAAAAGAATTAAGCCGCCCTATTTTTACCCCATTCAAATAAATGTCATTTATAACCAACCAGTTGCGTATTTTAAAGGATTTGATTTTAGTTAATTTTACGCAGCCCGACGAAGTCAAAACCGCGGGATAACGGCCCAGCCTGTAATAAAGCCGCTGGTCAGTTATGAATATCCATCGGGCATTGACCGTTTCAGCGTTACCTTTGCTAAATAGCAGGGGTACTTCATTATCAGGCTCATATTCAGGAAAGTTATTTTTTACCATGCCTGTCGTTTCTTTGCCAATGTCTGTATACAAAATTGTGTTTCTAAAAAATGTTTTGTTGCTTTGCAATTGTTTGATTACTCGCGACAGCTTTTGGTCTAACACAGGCGTTGCGCCGGACGTTTCCTTCATTGTATTTTTCTTTATTTCCGCTATTATGAGGTTCATTAATTTTTCGAATACCCGTGCGCCTCTACTGTCTAAAATATCAAATGCGTTAGTCAATCCTTTTTTACCGTTAATGTATACCCAGCCAAAAAACCTCGACTTTATTGTAAAGGATTTCAAACCGCTCAGCGCCATTTTGTTAACTTCAGCATCTTTAGTTGCCATAGCTGCCGTAGGTTGTAATTTGTAATAAATATATTTGTTGGTTATTACTATGCCGCTGGTTAAGTCCTTATCCGTCTTTGTAAATGTTATTTTAGTCCCGTTTTCCACAAACAGCAGCGGTATTTCCTCTTCCGGGTCATAGTCAGCGTAAACTTTCCGGACATACTCCATGCTCTCAGGTTTTATGAACGGGTTGGTATAGAAATGGGCAAATCCCCATCGGCGTCCGGCCTGGTTGTGTTCGGTGAAGTATTCATGCACCAGCGGAAAGAGACTGGCGTTTTCCAAATGCCGCCAGTCTTTCTCCGGGTAGTAATTAATTACATAAGGTTTGTCTTCTACCGCTTCCGCGTCATTATCCTCCACGTTGTCCAGTATGGTTTGTATGTATTTCTTTATGAATTTCGCTGCATGGTATGTTTGCGTTATATTACCGGTTTTTTGCCCATTTATATACAGGGTATGGCTTACCCATATGGTACGCATTTTGAAAGAGTGTATTTTACGCAAAGGTATACAGTCCATAGCGATTAAAACCGGAGGAAAGTAAGATATCTTATAATATAGCCTTTTGTTTGTTAAGCAAAGCCAGTTATTTTCATACCCAGCTACCTCCAAATCCTTATAAAACAGCAAAGGTATTTCTTGATTTTGATCATATTCAGGGAAATCATTTTTTACCAGACCAATGTATTCTTCATTGACGTTGGGATATAATTCCGTATCTTTAAAAAGGTACGGCTTTTCGCTTTTTAACCGCTCAATTATTTGCAGCAGTTTTTGATCTAGCATCTTATCCGCCTACCTTTGGATGATAACTATTGAAATAAAATGGATATTATAGAAAATAATATAATTATTATTGAAAAAAGGGAAAATACTAATATATATCTCTCCCAAAATTTTTCTGTACCTAAATTGAAAAAAAACCTAGCTTTATAGAATTTGGCAATACTACGCCGCCGGATTAAGTGGTAACAAGCTACTGCCAAGAGTATTATAAAAAGCATAACTGCCGTCAATTTATCCATAACTTATTACCTCTCAAGACGTATGTTAAACAATTTGGGGGTTGTATAAGTAATATATGCTCCGCCGCCAAGCCCAACGCCAATAGAACCTGTCTCATCAGTTAAGCCCGCGCCTGCTCCCACTCCCACGCCGCCGGAAGTTCTCCGCGCTCAGTTTTACCGTGCTTTCATATCTCATTTATCTACTATAACACTTCTTGAGTTATGCGGGAAACATATTGCTGAAAATCAGGCGCCGTGCTTTTTCTGTTTTCCTCCGGACATGCGCCGCTTTTTCTTAACCCGCCTTGGCAAGGCACGCCGGAAGCCATTCCGCCTTTCGGCAGATAATAACTTAAAGGCAAAGAATGCGGTATAAATGTTGACAAACTTTATACTCGGGTGTAAATTAAACAACAGATAAATAAAGGCGGCTTATAGACTTTGTTTAAAAGAAAATTTACGACTGCATTTCTTTGTTTGCTTTACATCAATCATTTTATAATTGTAAACGGCGGCAGTATATATTTTGATTAAAGACGGGCTATTTATGAGGCGTTCTTATGGATTTTTTTTATCAGGGAGGGATATGAATGCAGTACGGCGGATTGCCGTGTAAACAAGGTTTGTACGATCCTAAGTTTGAACACGACGCCTGTGGGATTGGTATGATTGTAAACATCAGCGGGGAAAAGTCGCATAAACTTGTGTTGGACGCGATTACTCTTTTACAAAATATGACCCATCGGGGCGGAGTAGGGAGCGAGCCTGAAACTGGAGACGGAGCCGGGCTGCTTATCCAAATTCCTCATGATTTTATGAAACGGGCAACGCTTAGCGAAGGAATTGCGTTGCCGGATGAAGGGGAGTACGCGGTAGCCATGCTGTTCGCCTCTCCGGACGCTCCAAAATGTCAGGCCACGCTGAAAGCTTTTTGTTCATTGATGGAAAGAGAAGGCCTGGAAGTATTGGGAATACGCACCGTGCCGGTTTATCCGGGCAGCTTAGGCCCAACAGCCGCTACGGTATGTCCCAGCATCCGCCAGGTATTTGTCAGAAAACCGTGTGGTTTGAACGAAGAGGAATTTGAACGCTATTTATATATAGTTTCCAAGTTAGCGGCTAAGGAAATAAGATATGCCCCGAACGAGCCGGACTTATATTTTTATCAGGCCAGCTTTTCGTGCCGCACCATTGTTTATAAAGGT
>JAISWS010000193.1 GCA_031270725.1 Syntrophomonadaceae bacterium
ACTAAGGCTTATGAACTATATAAAAAAAGTGAAATAGAGGAGCGGCACCGGCACCGTTATGAAATAAATAACGAATACAGAGAAATTATGAAAGAACACGGATTACTTATAAGCGGTACTTCTCCCGACGATTATTTGGTGGAAATGGTTGAACTGGAAAATCATCCCTGGTTTGTCGGCTGTCAGTTTCATCCGGAATTTACTTCCAGGCCGAACAGGCCGCATCCATTATTCAGGGGTTTTGTAAACAGCGCGATAGTATACAAAGAACAAAAAACGCTCCGGTGCTGATTAATTTGCTGGAAGCGGGTTAATTTGACAAAGAGCGCCGTTTAGACCTGCTATAAAGTGCCTGGGAACGCTTTTCAGCGGGTTTCCGTCTTTAACGGCGGCATTGAAGGAAGCGGCCGGTTTTTGGGAGCGGCAGGGCTCAGAACGGCAAGCCGGCGTAGTTATGTCATTATTGGGGATATTTATTTAACAGGCGGGCTATGCTGGCCAGCGGAAAAAAGGAGCAATTATGTTTGCGACCAGAGTAATCGATATTGAAGATAAGGAAAACTATAACAGATTTATTTGCGGCCATCCAAAAGGGCACTTCCTGCAATTATGGGAATGGGGACAAGTGAAAAAAGGGACCGGCTGGATGCCGTTGCCGTTAGTTTTAGAACGGGACGGGGAGATATGCGGGGCGATGATGATGCTGAAAAGAAAACTGCCGGTACCTAAATTAAATAAATGCATTTTATACGCGCCCAGGGGGCCGGTAATAGATATTGGACAAGCCGAATGGTGCCGTCATCTTTTTATGGGCGCTCAAAAAGTCGCGAGAAATGAACGGGCCATATTTATTAAGATTGACCCGGATATTAAAAAGGCTCAGGGAGGATTTACGGAGATTTTGCGCAATAATGGCTTCAGGCGCAATGAAACCGGCATGAATTTTGAAGGCGTTCAGCCTAATTTTGTTTTTCGCTTAAATGTTGCCGAAGCGGAGGAAACTTTGCTGGCGGCGATGCATTCAAAATGGCGTTACAATATCCGTTTGGCTGATAAGAAAGGGGTAACGGTCAGGATAGCCCAGGATAAAGGGGCATTGCCGGGATTTTACTCTTTATTAAAAGAAACCGCGGCCCGGGATAAGTTTTTAGTGAGAGAATACGCTTACTTTGAATGGATATGGGATTATATGGTGGAACAGGGGTTTGCTAAAATATTTTTAGCGGAATATCAGGAAAAAATTATCGCGGCGGCTTTAGTCATGATAACCGGCGGAAAAGCATGGTACTTGTATGGAGCTTCCAGCAATGACTATCGCAATGTAATGCCTAATTATTTAATTCAGTGGGAAATGATCCGCTGGGCTAAGGGGCAGGGCTGCCATATATATGATTTCCGCGGCGTTTCCGGAGACTTAGATGAAAGCAACCCTCTTTACGGATTGTACAAATTTAAAAAAGGCTTCAATGGTGAACTGACAGAATTTGTAGGAGAATGGGATTTAGTCAATCTGCCGGTATATTATTGGCTTTGGAATAACTTGTTGCCTCATTACCAAAAACTCTCCCGGCGAAAAAACGGTGAGGCACAGGAGGCGGGAAAGCAGTGACGCGGTATAATAAGTGGATAGAAATAGATTTAGACGCGCTGAAAAATAATTTACAGCAGGTGCGGGCGTGTTTGGAAGACCGGGTCAGGCTGATTGCGGTAATAAAAAATAACGCTTATGGACACGGGGCGTTGGAATCAGCTCATATCCTGTATCAAAACGGAGTTGATTTTTTTGCCGTATCCTATCTGGAGGAGGCACTGGAGTTAAAGCAATCAGGTTTTAAAGGGCGCATAATGCTGCTGGCCCCGTTGTGGAATGAAGGCGAATATACGGAGGCTATAAAAAATAATATTACTTTAACCATAGCTTCATTAAAAGATTGGGAAAAAGCCTGCCATTTATCAGCCCGTTTGCATATGCTCACTGCCGTTCATCTCAAAATTGAAACCGGACTGGGACGGTTTGGATTCAGCCGGGAAGAAGTTTTAAAGCTGTTAAAAGAACCCTATGATAGGGAATATATATATATAGAAGGTATATACACCCATATGGCGCAAGCGCACAATGAAAATTACACTCAAAAACAATTTTCCTTATTTGAACATATATGTATAGAATTAGAAGAAGCGGGGCTGCGTATACCAGTTAAACATTGCGCTAATAGTACGGTATTTATTAAATATCCCCATCTGCATTTAGATGCGGTCAGAATTGGCACTCTTTTGACGGGGCAGTATCCGGCCGGGAAATTGCCTCATTTTTTGGAACTTCAGGATCCTTATAAATATAAATGCAGAATAATTTCCTTGAAAAATCTGAAAAAAGGCAGTAAACTTGGCTACAATAGCACTTATAAAATTAAAAGTGACGCCCGGATTGCGGTTATACCAGTGGGATATTGTGACGGCCTGGCACTGGAAGTAGGCAATCCGCCGTCGGGATTTGCAGATATGTTGAAATTGTTGGGCAAAATCGTTTTTAGGTATTTGAATATTCCGCGCTTTAATTTTAATGTGAAGATTCGCGGCCAATATTTTCCTGTCCAGGGAAAAGTTTTTATGCAAATGGCTTTAGTGGAGATTCCTAAAAAGGTTTTTGTTCAAGTGGGGGATGAAGTGGAGTTGCCAATTAAAAAAACGTTAACCGCTAAAAATGAATTACGCCTCTACACCAGCGAGAATGAAGCCGGCAAAAAATCGCACGGGGCCGGTGTTACCTATTTAACTGAAGGAGAGTAAAATGGAAAAAAAACTGGTTGCGGGAGTTTTTATATTATTTCTCTTTGTAATGACTGTAATATCAGGCTGGAAAGTGTTTTTTGGCGATAATACAGACAATTACGGCAGTAAGCTGTTGATGGGGGATAAGGTTGGGGTTATTGAAATAAACGGAGTTATCAGCGAGAATGGAAGCGTTAGCGTATTCGGAGGCGGCGGGACCGCTTCTCAATCCATTGTTAAAGCCATGCACCGGGTTGCCGAAAGGCCGGACATAAAAGCCGTTGTCCTGCGCATCAACAGCCCGGGCGGGAGCAGCGCCGCTTCTCAGGAGATTGGGATTGAACTGGATAGGTTAAAACAAAGCGGTAAAATTATTATTACCTCTATGGGTGAGGCTTGCGCTTCGGGAGGGTATTGGATTGCGAGCGGCTCCGATTTTATTATGGCTAACGGGACTACTTTGACCGGCAGTATCGGCGTTATTATGGAATGGGCGAATTTGCAGGAACTTTATGAAAAACTGGGAATAAGGATGGAAGTTTTAAAAAGCGGGGAATTCAAGGATATGGGCTCTAGCGCCCGCTCTTTAACTGAGGGGGAACTGCAAATGTTTGACGCCATGATTCAAGATACCTATCAGCAGTTTTTAGACAAAGTTCAGGCTGGACGCGGTGATAAAATAGAAGCGGAAAAACTTTTGGAGATAGCGGATGGCAGGGTCTTTACAGGCCGGCAGGCTTTAAATTTGGGGTTGGTAGACGGGCTGGGCAATTATTATGACGCGCTTGATAAAGCGAAAGAGCTGGCCGGTTTGCCTAAAGATACCGGAATTGAGATAATAAACGGCAGTGAATTTTGGGAATATTTTAATTTCCCGTACCAAACAAGCCTGACAGACTGGCTGAAAATGGGGATCGGCTGGGATCTGAAGTTTTAGATTTTAGTAGAGGGATGTTTTTATGGGCATAAATGATATTATATATGGAATAATATTTACTCCCAAAGAGACCTTTGCCGGTTTGTGTTCAGACAGGAAAAAGACAGGATGGGCCATAGCTTTTTTCCTGATAATTATGCTGGTGCAGAGCATTACCGGACATGCGCTTGCGGCTCAAAACGGAGCCCTTCTTTTCGCGTGGCCCAAAATAATTCTGGGTTTTTATTGGAGCGGGAAATTAATAGCCTGTTTGTTAACACTTTTTTTGATGATAGGATTTATATCATTATTGGCGGATTTGTTTTATAGGAAAAAGGATACCGTAGGATTGTTGATAACTTTTTGCTTTGCGGCTTTGCCGGGCGCTTTGGGAGCAGGCCTCCAACTGGCTATGGCCTTTATCGGTTTAAACAGGTTGGGCGTTTGTTTTGCGATTTTTACCTTTCTGTGGATACTGGCGTTACAGGTTATATCCATAAAAACGGTTTTGGAAATCAAAACCGAGCAAGCGCTGGCCCTTTTGTTAAGCCCGGTCATAATAGTTGTTTTAAGTGTGATAATAGTAGTTATGTCAGGAACATTTTTAGGGTCTTTATTTTAAACAGCAATTTATTAAAGCTAAAGATACGCGCGCGAGAAACAGGCGCACTTATATTAAATGATAAAATGATAAAAAGCCGCTTCGTAAACTGCCGGAAGCAATATACGGCCAGGGAGGAGGCTGATGGAAAGTTGCTGATGTAAAAGGGGCGGGTGCGGATATGCGCCAATGTAATATTTACATATGTGATAAGGAGTGAGAAAATGTGTCTTATGTAGGTGTAAGTGAGCTTTTGGCTGAAGCGGACCGGGGACGGTATGCGGTGGGAGCGTTTAACGCCAATAATATGGAAATAGTCCAGGCCATTGTCGAAGCCGCGGAATTGGAGCGAGCTCCGGTGATTATGCAGGCCAGCCAGGGCGCCATTAGTTACGCGGGATTGGATTATATTACGGGATTAGTGAAGATGGCGGCTTACAAAGCTACGGTACCGGTGGCCTTGCATTTGGATCATGGTACGGATTTTGAGCAGATAGTACGCTGTGTTCGCAGCGGCTTTTCCTCAGTGATGTATGACGGCTCTAAATTAACATTGGAGGAAAATATAGCCGTTACTAGAAAAGTTTTGGAAATAGCCCGGCCTATTGGAGTTTCCGTCGAAGCGGAACTGGGTAAAATAGGAGGTACGGAAGATCAGGTGCATGTAAGTGAAAAAGAAGCGATGTTTACCGATCCGGAGGAAGCCGAATACTTTGTGGAACAAACGCAAGTGGAAAGTCTGGCGATAGCTATCGGCACCGCTCATGGACAGTATAGAGGAACCCCTCAGTTGGATTTCGCGAGGCTGGAAAAAATAAAAAAACTGGTCAATATTCCCATAGTATTGCACGGTTCTTCCGGAGTTCCGGATGACGCGGTAAAGCGCGCGATAAAATTAGGGGTGTGTAAAGTAAATATTGATACTAACATAAGGGAAATATTTGTGAGTAAAATGAGAGAAGTTTTAGCCGGAAAGCCTGATGAAATAGACCCGCGGAAAATTTTAGGGCCGGCCCGTCAGGCGGCGGTTGACGTGATCAGAGATAAAATAAGGGTTTTTGGCAGCAGCAATATGGCTTAGCTGGCCGGCGCTTAACACAGATTACGCCGCCTTTTTTCTTGATTGCAGGAGGGATTGCTTTGTTAATTTTCATAGATTCCGCTAATATTGAAGAGATAAAAGAAATACATGAAATGGGATTTTTGTCAGGAGTTACCACTAATCCGACTTTAGTTGCTAAGGAAAAAAAAGGTTACCATCAGGTTATACGTGATATTTGTGCCATTGTGGACGGGCCAGTAAGCGCTGAAGTACTCAGCGGCGATTACTGCTCCATGATGGAAGAGGCTAAAATATTAGCGGGTTTACATCCTAATGTGGTGGTTAAAATTCCGGTTTGTTCTGAAGGGCTGAAAACTGTCGCCAAACTGGCCGGGTTGGGGATAAAAACTAACGCTACTTTGGTGTTTTCCGCTAATCAGGCTTTATTAGCCGCCAGAGCGGGCGCTTCATATGTCAGCCCTTTTATTGGCAGGATTGATGATGTGAGCCACGAGGGAATTAATTTGTTAGCGGATATAATCAGTATTTTTCAGCAAGGGAAAATAAAAACCCAAATTATATCGGCTAGCGTCAGGCATCCGGGCCATGTGCTGGCTTCTTCCAAACTAGGGGCGCATATCAGCACCATACCGTTCAATGTTATTAAACAGATAATTTTTCATCCGCAGACCGAAGAAGGCATAGCCAGGTTTAAACGGGACTGGGAAGCCGCCGTCAATAATTGATTAAGATAGATTAAGATAATAGTAAGCTGGGATATTTTTAACATAGGGGCGTGGTAAAAAAATGAAGTGGAGGAGTGGGATTTGGAACGAGAATTAGCGCTGGAATTTGCGCGTGTTACTGAAGCCGCTGCTTTGGCGGCTTCGCAGTGGGTAGGGAAAGGAGATAAAGAAGCGGCCGACGGAGCGGCTGTGGCGGCGATGAGAGTGATGTTTGATACTGTTCATGTGGAAGGGACAGTAGTGATAGGGGAAGGGGAAATGGATGAAGCCCCTATGCTGTACATAGGCGAAAAAGTTGGGGCGGGAGGCCCTCCGGTTGTTGATATAGCAGTTGACCCGCTGGAAGGGACGTCTATAGTATCAAAAGGACTGAACGGAGCTATCGCTGTTTTGGCGATTGCGCCCAGGGGGACTTTGCTCCATGCGCCTGATATGTATATGGATAAAATAGCCGCCGGGACAGCGGCCAAAGGCCGGATACATCTGGAGGCTTCCACAAAGGAAAATATAAAAGAAGTGGCCAAGGCTTTGAATAAGTCGGTGCGTGAAGTTACGGCAGTGATTTTAGACCGGCCGCGGCATCAAAAAATTATTGAAGAAGCGCGCCGGGCCGGAGCGCGTATAATGCTGATTTCTGACGGAGACGTGTCTCCTGGGGTAGCTACCGCGTTTGAGGATTCGGGGGTAGATTTGATGATAGGGATTGGGGGCGCTCCGGAAGGGGTAATAACAGCCGCCGCCTTAAAATGCATGGGGGGTGATTTTCAGGCCCGCCTTTGCCCTGAAGATGAGGCTGAGATAGAGCGGTGTAAAAAAATGGGTATCGACGATATAAACAAAATATTTAGTATTGATGAATTAGTGCGTTCAGATGATGTGATTTTTTCAGCTACAGGGATAACTGATTCCCATCTTTTGAAAGGAGTAAGATATTATAATAAAAAAACGGCGACTACACAAACATTGGTCATGCGCAGTACTTCGGGCACGGTGAGAATTATAGAAGCCGCTCATAATTTGGATAAAAAGCCGTTATTTAAAGATAAAAGGATAAATTGGCTCATAAATGCTGAATAATAGGCTAATTTGTTGTAAAAAGAATACATAAAATGGTTTTATATTATTTTTATTTGTGTATAATTTAATATAGAAAACATATGTAAATACCTGCTGTGATCCTGCCTACTATTAATAATTAATATCTGTTATCAATAATAGACCGGCAAAAAATCAATTTATAGGGACTTTTTTTATAAAAAACATATCGCTTGTAAATTAAAAATACTTAATAGCGCAAACTGCAAATTTGAAAGGAGAAAAAAATTGCATATCTCGATTTCTGAGTTAGAAAACAAAACCATGCTGGAATTATACCAAATTGCCCGCGACCTTGGACTGTCGGGCTATTCCAGGTTACGCAAAAAGGAATTGATATTTGAAATTACCAAAGCGTTAACCAAAGCGGATGAATTATTACAAGCACAGGGAGTATTGGAAATAATGCCTGATGGTTATGGTTTTTTAAGGCCGTTTAGTTATTTACCAAGTCAGGACGATATTTATGTATCTCCTTCGCAAATTCGAAAATTTGAACTCAAGACCGGTGATTTAATAAGCGGACAAGTACGATCCCCCAAAGACAATGAACGCTTTTTCGCTTTGCTGAAAGTTGAGGGAGTAAATGGCTTCCCCCCCGCGGATTCGGTAAAAAGAATACATTTTGATGCTTTAACGCCGCTGTATCCAACCGAAAAGATCCATTTAGAAACTACTTCGCAGGAACTTCCCACCAGGATCATTGACTTAATATCACCTATAGGGAGAGGGCAGCGCGGAATAATTGTCGCACCCCCGAAAGGGGGCAAAACTATATTATTGCAGCGTATCGCTCAGGGAATAAGCGTTAATCATCCGGACATAGAGCTTATTATTTTATTAATTGACGAAAGGCCGGAAGAAGTTACGGATATGCAGCGTTCCACCAAAGCGGAAGTGGTGGCTTCCACCTTTGACGAGCCGCCGGAAAATCATGTAAAAGTGTCGGACATGGTATTGGAAAGGGCGAAACGCTTAGTGGAGCATAAAAAAGATGTGGTAATACTGCTGGACAGTATGACCAGGATGGTAAGAACCCACAATTTAGTAGTTCCGCCTAGCGGAAGAACCTTGTCCGGAGGAATCGATCCTGCGTCGCTGGATAAGCCCAAAAGATTTTTCGGAGCGGCCCGCAATGTGGAAGAAGGCGGCAGCCTTACTATAATCGCGACCGCTTTGATTGAAACCGGCTCCCGTATGGATGATGTAATATATGAAGAATTTAAAGGGCGCGGCAATATGGAGCTGGTACTGGACCGCAAATTAGCTGAAAGAAGATTATTCCCGGCTATTGATATTAAACGTTCTGGAACCCGTAAAGAAGAACTGCTGTTGCAGGAAGACGAAATGGAACTGGTTTGGAATTTGAGAAATGCTTTTAGCGACAATAATCCGGTAGAATCCATGAACCTGATGAAAGAAACCATGAAAAAGACCAGATCCAACAAAGACCTTTTACGGGCGGCCCCGCTGGTTTTCGGCAAGAAAGAATATGCTAAAAATCCCTATTAAAACCAACCTAATTTACCGAATGAATAAAAAACAGCAATTAAGTTTATCATAAAGGGCAGGAGCCCTTTATTTTTTTTAAAATTCTTTAAACGCTGAAAGATAAAATAAGCTGCAAAAGTGAGGTGACACGGTTTATGAAGTGGTATGATAAAGTGCTTGCGGCAGTAATTTTGAGCATCTTCATGATTGGGGCACGGCCGGCGCAGGCTGCTTTGCGTGAAGGGGATTTTGTGCCTTTTGGCAATAGTTATATGGCTGCGGCGATAGCTGAGAATAAATATTACTATGTAAAAAAAGGAGACACCTTATGGAATATCAGCGCCCAATATCAGGTGGATTTAGATAGTCTGTTCCTGCTGAACGATTTGGATTATGATTCAACATTAACTGTCGGGGCCAGAATAATTATACCTGCCCCCACAGGCGGCGGCACTTATCGTGAGATAGCCAAAGGCGATACCTTTTGGCGTATAAGCCGGGAATACGGAGTGCCTTTGACGGAATTGATGAAAGCCAATCCTGACGCGAAGGAAAAAAATATGAGCATCGGGAGTAAAATTTTTATTCCGCGGGGAAGCGCTGAAAAACAACAGGCAATAGCGAAAAGGGCGGAGGGCGAACCTTCCCGCGGACATGTAAAAGGAGCGTTATGGGTCTGGCCTTTAGCGGGTACAATAACTTCGCCGTTCGGGCCAAGGAGATCAGGATTTCACCACGGCATAGATATTGCCGGAACAAGCAGTGATCAGGTTCGGGCCGCCGCTGAAGGAAAAGTAAGTTTTACCGGAGCTAAGGAAGTATATGGGAATATGGTGCGCATTGTACACAACGACGGAAGTGAGACTCTATACGGACATTTGAGTAAAATATTGGTTAAAACGGGGCAGCATGTAAGCCAGGGGGAAATCATAGGGAATGTTGGGGCGACTGGCAACGCCACCGGCCCTCACCTGCATTTTGAAGTCAGGAGGGGAACGGAATATATAGACCCGATGAAGCTGATACGTTAAGCGCTCCGGAATTATCCGGCGGAAAACGCGCGGCACTATTAATCCGCGAAAAATCCGTTTGATGTATTAGTACGCGTGATTTTCGCGTTGCGGACAAATAAATATCCCAATACCTTTCGGTGTGCTTGCTTGTCGCCCTAAGAGGCCGTCAGGTATTATTAGGGAATAGTAAATTAAATTTACGGAAAACGCAAAAATGTTTCAGAAAGAAAAAAGATAGGAAAAAGATGCGGGGGGAAGGGATTTAATTAGAGGCTCCCTGTAAATACCGGTAGCTGAAAAAATGAGACGGAAAAGTTTATTGAAACTTTTCCGCCTTAATTTTGTGTTCCGGTTATTAAATATTAATCAAAAAAGATAAAAGCAAATCCCGCTTTTTTTATTGAGCAACCAGGCCGCCGTCAACGGGCAAAGTAATGCCGGTGACATACGATGCGCCCGGAGAAGCCAGGAAAAGAACGGCTGCTTTTAATTCGTCGTCCGTTCCGAAATGCCCTACGGGTATATAGTAATCGTTAAGTTTAGTATGGACCGCGCTGTTCATATCGCCCATATCGCTGCCAAACCATCCTGGAATCAAAGCGTTCACGGTAACATTCTTTTTGGCCCATTTAACCGCAAGGTCTCTGGTCAGACCTATAACGGCGGCTTTAGAAGCACTATAAGGAGGGGATAAAACAAAATCGGAGGCGAAGCCTACTAAACCGGTTATAGAAGAAATATTAACAATCCTTCCATAGCCTTGTCTGCTCATCATCGACCCTGCTTTTTGACACATTAACCACAGCCCGGTAAGATTAGTATCTATTACCTGATGCCATTTATCTAAAGGATATTTAAATATAGGATCAGTCAGTACCACACCGGAGTTATTGACCAGAATATCTACTTTACCATATTCTTTATTTACAAGTTCAAACAAAGCGTCTATCTCTTCTGGAACAGTCAAATCCAAACGAGCTGGAAGGACTTTGATACCAAGTTCTTTTTCCATTTTGGCAGCCGCTTCTTTACATTTATCGACTTTTCTGGCGGCTATAACTAAATTAGCGCCCGCTTCTCCCAGAGCATAAGCCATTTGTACTCCCAGACCATATGCTCCGCCTGTAACGATGGCTACTTGCCCGGATAAATCAAATAATTCTTTGTTAGTTTTCATCTTTTTGCCTCCATAAAATAAATTATTTTAACATGGTGTATATTGTTTACACGAACGGAAGGTCACGCTAATTTATCAAAATAATAAACGGCCGACCTTCAAGAACAAATTCACCTCCTACTATCATTATAAGTTATAAGAAAAACATAAAAAATAATTTTCCTCAATTAAAAAAAGCGCAAGCTATTCTTATAGAGATTTATATTTTAATTATTGCATGTAGCGTGCCAGCTTTTAAGATCCAGCAGTAATAATTGTGTTTTCAAAGCCGCCGCGATGAAAATATAAAAGCGTTTTCTATCGAATAACGCGTAAATTCTTACTTTTTATAAAAAATAAAAAAAAAGAATAAACCGTTTGATTTTAAATTTTCTCAGCTTAATGTATGGCAAATAGGACATTGATAAGGTGAAACAACTGTCTTATTTGCTTCATAAATCGTTACAAAAACAGTAAATCCTTATTAAAAGCAACATATTTTTAAGCATATTATCGTCTGGCGGCGGCAAAGGCTCTCTTTTTATTAAGAAGGCCGGACAGACGCCGGGTGTTTAACATGTGTGCTGGAAAGTGGGGGCTTACTGCCGGATAAGCGTAACGAAAACTATTGTTCCATGGCCTTAAACAACAGGGAGTTTGTGCTGATAAGTAAAAACTTTTCAGCTTACTTTCAGATTATATGGTATAAAATTTGCTACAATAAAAACATATCCGGACAATTATGCGCATAGATTAGGGAAAACGCTGGGGGTTAATTGAGTTTTATAAAGCGCGGGCGGTCCGTGATAAAAAAGCGTAGCGTTGTTTTAATTTGAAAGGGGATTGGGAAATGAAGGCAGTTGTATTTCGCGCGAATAAGGATATCAGGATTGAAGAAGTAAGAGAAAGTAAGATTGAACGCATGGATGACGCGTTGGTCAGGGTTACGACTTCGACTATATGCGGTTCTGATATCCATATCAAAAATCATGGGGAAACAATGGGCATTTTACCGGGAACCGTCATAGGGCATGAATTTGTAGGGATAGTAGAAGAAACAGGGGAGTCGGTAAGCGGTTTCGCTAAGGGAGACAGAGTGGCGGTATCGTGTATATTCAATTGCGGCCAATGTTTTTATTGTAAAAAAGGCAATATTTCCATGTGTACCAGCGGCACGGTATTTGGCGGGAAGGCTGTAACTTCAGAAATTCCGCACGGCTGTCAGACGGAGCTGGTCAGAATACCCTATGCTTCACAGATTATGCACAAAATACCCAACCATCTGTCAGATGATGACGTATTGTTTGTGGGGGATATACTTTCCACAGGCTTTTTCGGCGCTGAACGCGGAGAAATAAAACTCGGGGATACGGTGGTAATAATCGGCGCCGGGCCTGTCGGTATGTGCGCCGCGATAGGAGCTAAATTATTAGGGGCCGCGCAAATCATTATGCTGGACATTGAAGCGTACCGGCTGCAAATCGCCAGAGAGCAGAATCTGGCGGATATGGTCGTCAACATTAAAACCGAAGACCCGCTGCAGGCCATTCTGGATGCTACCGGAGGCAGGGGCGCGGATGTAGTAATTGAGGCCGTAGGCAGCTCCCAAAGTTTTCAAGATGCATTCAATTATGTCCGCGCCGGCGGGACAATTTCTTTGCTGGGGATATACACAGCGGAAACTACGTTCGCTATCAACAAGCACTGGCGCAAAAATCTGATTGTCAAAATGGGCTTGGTGGAAGTGAAAAATATGGGCTCTTTGATAAATCTGATTTCTTCCGGCAAAATTGACACGCACTTTTTGATTACCCATTCTTTCCCCTTTGCTCAGGTAATGGAAGCCTATGACGTAATGGAAAAACGTTTGGATAACGTGATGAAAGTAGTGCTGAAAATGTAAAACAACGATAACGTAAATGATAATATAATATAGTATAGATTAAGGGATTTAATGTAAATTATGCCCGAAATATGCGGGGGAGCGTCTTAAAAAACGCCGCGTAAATACGCGTAAATAATTGAATAAAAAAATTTAATTAAAAAAATTAAAGGATATTAAAGAATAAAGTAAAATTTATTAATTTAATATTATGTATGAAGATATGAAGCAAATGAGACAATATTTCTAATGGGACAGGTGTCTCATTTGCGCCTTTTTTTAGAATAATTTACTGCATACAACAGACTAAACGCTTTAATTAAAAAGAAAATAAAGAAATACTTCACGCTCAAAATATTATTTAAAGCCTTTAAATATTAATTTTCGGCAATTATCGCCCTTGTTTGTCGAGTTATGAAGAAAATTATTTTTTAAAATTAACTCTGCTGGCATAATAATTGTATTACACCTAAATTCAGACAATAAATGACCTTGCGGGTGTGGTTTTTGTTGAAAACCAGGATCTTCACAGAACAGAAAGCGAATAACTATGCTACAGGGTTATGTTATGTGTAATGTCAGTGTTTAATTACGGCGGTAAAGGGGATGAGGCTTTAAACTCTCAGCATAAGCGGCAAACCGAATACAACAGTAGATCACCAAGGAGGGATTTTTAATTGAATTTTGATTTAAGAATGGACGGCAAGGTAGCTATTGTGACCGGAGGCGCTATGGGATTAGGGAAAGGTGTTGCTAAAGGATTTGCGTCTTTAGGCGCGGATGTGGTGATTGCGGATATAAATGAGAAGGCCGGGCGGGAAACGGCCGACGCGATAGCAAAAGAGGGCGGCAAGGCCAGTTTTTATTCTCTTGACGTTACTGACAGCGGACAGTTTGAACAGATGGTAAAAGACACTACCGGTAAGCTGAAACGCATTGACGTTTTGGTAAATAACGCGGGGATAGCCACTAAAGCTGACTGTATCGATATGAAAGTAGAAGATTACCGGCGTATAATAGATATAAACCTGACGGGAGTCTGGATAGGCGGCAGAGCTGTGGCTCCGGTGATGATAGAGCAGAAATACGGAAAAATCATAAACATGTGTTCGCTTTTTGGGTTTGTAGCCCTCGCGGGCTTGAGCGCGTACGCGTCAAGCAAGGGCGGAGTAAGCCAGCTGACTAAAACGTTGGCTTTGGAGCTGGTTGACCATAATATTAACGTCAACGCGGTAGCTCCCGCTTATATAGAGACGGAGATGACAAACAACGCCCGTACCGACAAAGCGAGATTTGAGGACATATTAAGAAGGACCCCTAAAAACCGTTTGGGCACTATAGAGGAAGTGGTGGGGCCGGTAGTGTTTTTAGCTTCCGAACTGTCAAGTTTTATGGTGGGGGAGACTATGCTCGTGGATGGCGGTTGGACAGCCTGGTAACAACCGGTCTGAAAATATAAACGAGAGTCTTTATAGAAGAGATCATTTTAGTAAAGAGGTGGTATATGAAAAATTAAAATTTTTATTGCGCTGTAAATATGAAAGGAGGTATGAATGGAATATTTTAGCCCCAAGTATTTTTTATTGTTGATATTCTATTTGGTACTTTACGTTGCGGTAAAAAGATTTATTGTTAAAAGGTATAGGAAATAATTTGATTAATTGGAGGTAAATTAATGAATAATGCAGCGACTAAAAGCGACCTGATAATCGCTGACCCATCTAAGTATAAGTGGAAAGCGTTAATAGGAGCAATAATGGGCTATTTGTTTGACGCTCTGGATTTTATGGTATTGGCTTTGGCTATCCCTTTGCTGGTACAACTGTGGGATATTAGTCTGGCCAGCGCCGGGTTAATATCTACCGCTACTATTTTTGGGGCGGCGCTCGGCGGATACGCGTGGGGCCCTTTATCTGACAAATTCGGACGTAAAAAGACGATGATGGTATGTCTGGCCTGGTTTGGAATTTTTACTTTCCTGTGCGGCCTGGCAACCGGTTATTCGCAGCTGCTGATTTTCAGATTTATAGCCGGCCTTGGGCTAGGCGGAGAATGGGTTATCGGCGCGGCGTTTATTACGGAATATTTCCCGCCGGAACAAAGAGCGCGCGCTACTTCATCGGTTCAGAGCGCGTGGCCGTTAGGTTACGCGGTAGCTTTAGGGGTTAACGCGTACATCGTCCCTCTGTATCCTTTGGAGACAGGGTGGAAATGGCTTTTCTACACCGGGATACTGGCTTTCCTGGCCGTCTTTTATATAGCGGCGTTCGTCCCTGAATCTCCGGCCTGGCTGCAATCGCAAAAAAATAAGGCTGAGGGCAAGGAGTCGATTTCCAAGACGGTAACCGATGCCGCTACCTGGACAGATCTGTTTAAGAAAGGCAATCTGAAACCAACACTTCTGGCTTTTGGAATTTGCGCCAGCTGCCTGGTCTCTTACTGGGGCGCCGGCACCTGGGTACCCAGCTATCTGTCTGTTGAACGGGGGCTGAATGTCAGAGCGATGAGCGGCTACTTAATGGTATTGAACGCCTGCGGCTTTGTAGGTTATTACGCTTACGGATATTTAGCCGACAAAGTGGGGCGCCGGGCCAATTTTATTCTGGGCTCCCTGGGTTCAGCGATAGTTATACTGGTGTGGATAAATGTGTCGAGCCCCTCGCTGGCCTTGGTGATGGCAGGGATATTCGGCTTTGTGACCTACGGATACTGGGGACCTCTGGCGGCGTTCACCGCTGAACAGTTCCCGACCGCCGTACGCGGCGTAGGAGCTGGTTTCGCGTACGCGAGCGGAAGAATGATGGCGGCTCTGGCGCCCTTTGTAATGGGAGGGATCGCGACCAGCATCAGTTTAGGTTTCGCTTTGGGGTTAATCGGAATTATATATGCCCTGGGCGCCGTAATCGCGTACTTTATGAAAGAAACCAAAACTACTATTGTTGTTGACTAATGACTAATAATTACAGCTTAAATATTTTCGGTATGGAGGTTTTTTATAATCATGGATATTAAAAAAGTCGGAGTATTAGGAGCCGGCACGATGGGCGCGGGAATAGCCCAGGTTTGTGCTGAATCCGGTTTTGAGACAGTGGTAGTGGATATCGAAGAAGCTATTCTTCAGAAAGCGCTTGCTGGTATCGGCAAATCATGGCAAAAAGCTGTCGATAAGGGAAAAATTGATGACGCGGCTAAAGCCGCGCGGGAAAAACTTATAAGTTTCAGCACAGAAATTGCCAGCTTCAAAGACTGTGATTTAGTAATTGAAGCTATAGCGGAACAAATTACCATTAAACAGAAAGTGTTCAAAGAAATGGATGGAGTGTGCCCCAGCCATACCATATTGGCTACCAACACTTCCGCGCTGAGTATTACGGAAATAGCCGCCGCGACATCACGGGCCGACCGGATTGCCGGAATGCATTTCTTTAATCCGGTTACAGCGATGAAACTGGTGGAAGTGGTGCCGGGGACCGCTACCAGCGAAGCCACAAAAGAAACCATAGTTACTTTTACGAAAAGTATAAAGAAGGAGCCGGTAATAGCGAAGGAAACCCCCGGATTTATTGTTAACCGGATATTAAATTCGTTAATAATCGAAGCCGCGTTTGCTTATCAGGAAGGTATCGCTTCCGCTGAGGAAATAGATAAAGCGATGAAGCTGGGAGCCGGACTGCCTATGGGGCCTTTGGCGCTCGCGGATTTAGTGGGGCTGGATATAGCTCTCCATGTGAGCGAGTATTTTTATAATGAGTTCAACGATCCGAAGTACAGGCCGCCCATTGTTTTGAAACAGAAAGTGCGGGCCGGGGATTTAGGGGTAAAAACAGGCAAAGGTTTTTTTGATTACAGTAAATAGCAAGGAGATCCGGAATGAATTTCAATAACCTTTTATATCAAAAAGAAAATGGCATAGGTATAATTACTTTGAACCGCCCCAAGGTTTATAACGCTACTAATACGGAGCTGATAGGGGAATTATCTTCCCTGGTGGAAAGCATAGAACGGGACGATGAAGTAAGGGCGGTAATCCTGACCGGCGGCGACAAGGTTTTCGCGGCCGGCGGCGATATAGAATTTATGTCCAAAGCGACTCCGCTGGAAATGGAGGCTTTCATAGGGCTGGGGCATAAGACGTATGACCAGATAGCGAATTCAAATAAGCCGGTAGTCGCGGCCATAGCCGGTATGGCTTTAGGCGGCGGCTGTGAGCTGGCGCTGGCTTGTGACATCCGCGTCGCGGCGGATGACGCTAAATTCGGACAACCGGAAATTAATTTGGGGATTATACCGGGCGCCGGAGGGACGCAAAGGCTTACCAGGGTGGTAGGCCCGGGCTGGGCCAAGCATTTGATTATGACCGGAAAAGTAATTGACGCGGAAGCGGCTTTAAAAATTGGCTTGGTTACGGAAGTAGTGCCTTCCGACCAATTGATGGCCAGGGCGAAAAAAATAGCCGCGGATTTGGCTTCTAAATCCCCGGTCGCGATGAGATTGGCTAAAAGCAGTATCAATAACGGCTGTAACAGCAGTTTGGATTCGGCGTTATTATATGAACAAAAAGTTTGGGCTTTATTATTTGCCACGGAAGACCAGAAAGAAGGAATGAAAGCGTTCCTGGAGAAAAGGAAGCCGAATTTCCAAGGCAAATAAACTGGATGACGTTAAGTTAATTATATGTAAAAGGTCGGTTATTATTTAATTAGAGGTGAAGAAAAGTATATGAGTTATATAAAAGAATATCAGAGTAAGCTTAAATCAGCCGATGAAGCGGTGAAGTCCGTAAAATCAGGAGACACGGTCCATTACAGCGAGTTTGCCATGGCGTCTCATATTTTAGATGAAGCGTTGGCGAAGAGGAAAGATGAGTTGCGGGATGTTATCGTCAGAACGGTTTCGAATTATTTTCCGCCTAAAACTATTCTTTCAGATCCGGAAAAGAAGCATTTTATTTTGCATGAATCACATATGAGCGCCGCGACCAGAAAACTGCATGATCAGGATCTGTGTTATCATCTGCCTATTTCTTATTCAGAATGCGGGCAATATTACGACCGGGGGCAAATACCGGTGGATGTCGCGCTTCTAAGGGTAGCCCCTATGGATAAACACGGGTTTTTTAATCTGGGGGCATCAAACTCGGTGGGACCTAATGTCTTAGATGCCGCCAAAACGGTGGTTTTAGAAGTAAACAAGTCGGTGCCAAAATGCTTAGGCGGCAATAAAGAGGCCGTGCATATATCAAAAGTTGATATTATAGTTGAGGGAGACGACAAACCGCTGGTTGAAGTACCTCCGGCTCCGGTCAGCGAAGAAGACAAAGCTATAGCGGCGCTGATAATGAAAGAAATTGAAGACGGAGCCTGCCTTCAGTTAGGGATTGGCGGTATGCCTAATACCATCGGCGCTTTGATCGCTGAATCGGATCTGAAAGATTTAGGAATTCATACCGAAATGCTGTGCGATTCTATGGTGGACATGTATGAAGCGGGGAGAGTAACAGGAAGGAAAAAGAATATAGATCCCGGCAAAATGGTTTGGACTTTTGCGATGGGCAGACAGCGCTTATATGATTTTCTGGATGAAAACCCCGCATGCGCCAGTTATCCCGCGGATTACACCAATGACCCTTTTGTTATTTCTCAGAATGATAAGGTTGTTTCTATCAATAACGCGCTGGAAATCGATTTATATGGACAGGTATGTTCGGAATCTTCAGGCACACGCCACATATCCGGTACCGGCGGGCAGTTTGATTTTCATTATGGAGCGTTCAGATCCAGAGGCGGAAAAGGTTTTCTGTGCTTGAGTTCGACGGCCAAGAGCAAAGAAGGAGTAGTCTCAAGGATAAAACCGATTATAACTCCTGGCGGAATTGTAACCATGCCGAGAAGCCTGGTTTTCAAAATAGTAACTGAGTATGGAATGACCAAGATGATAAAAGGGCTCAGCAATTGGGAGAGAGCCGAAGAGCTTATTAAGGTTGCTCACCCTGATTTCCGTGATGAATTAATAAAAGAAGCGCAGAAAAACAAGATATGGAGAAGGTCCAATAAAATAGACAATTAAGAACAGTACGCGGACGGTTTGTTTTGACACGGGCCCGTTACGTGATTATCGCCTCGCGGCGGTAAATGCCATTATAAGTGACGGAAGAATATAGGTGGATTAAATACCGTGCGTTTTATGAAATTAATTAGTCAGATATGGTTTTTGTGGGGGTATCTTTGGAAACCCCCACAAAAAACAATTAATATAAATTAGAAAAGGAGTCAACGGCCATGGGAGCAAATTTTGCTTATCAAAATACAAGAGATTTTGAATTTATTCTGCAGGAATGGTTGCCAACAGACAAAATATTTTCTTATGAGCAATTTGCTGGATATTATTCTAAAGATGAAGTTAAATCAATATTTGAACCTATACTGAAGTTGTGCAAGGAAGTCATTGAACCGGTTAATGAAGCCGGAATTACTAATCCTTCGAGTTTTGTAAACGGAAAGGTTATATCGCCTCCCGGGATGGGGGATTTGTTCCACCGCCTTCAGGAGGAAGGATGGGGAACCAGTAATATTAACGAAGAAAAAGACGCTATGATCCTGCCCCATATACTGTATGCCATGATATGGGAGATGATGGGGGCGGCAAATCCGTCTTTAACCCCGTATATAGAGCTTACTGACGGCGCGGCTAACTTGATTCAGACATTTGGCGATGAGAAATTAAAGGATATGTTTTTGCCCAAAATGATGGACGGAAGCTGGTCGGGTACGATGTGTCTGACTGAACCCAGCGCTGGTTCTGATGTAGGGGATATATTATCAAAGGCTTATCCGACAGATGATCCGCGGATTTTTAAAATAAAAGGGACCAAGATATTTATTACCGGCGGGGACAATGATTTTACCGACAATATTATACATTTGTACTTAGCCAGAGTGGAGGGAGCGAAGGCCGGAACGTCAGGGATATCCCTTTTTGTAGTGCCTAAGTATTGGGTTAATGAAGACGGCAGCCTGGAAGAAAATGACGTTGAGACGACGGGAATTGAACATAAGATGGGGCTTTTGGGTTCGATTACCGCTTCTCTAAGTTTCGGGGACAATAATAATTGCCGGGGCTGGCTGCTTGGAATCAATCCGTTGACTAATGACGGCAAGGGGAACGGTATGGCGCAAATGTTTCAAATGATGAACCTGGCGCGTCTGGAAACAGGATTATCCGCTCTTTCTATGCTGTGTAACGGATATTATAACGCCAGGGATTATTGTAAAGAAAGAATTCAGGGAAGGCCGTTTTCTGACCCTAAGGGAGCGCGCCTTCCCCTTATTAACCATGAAGACATAAAGCGGACTCTTCTTATGGGCAAAGCCCATATGGAGGCCATGAGAGCGATGATTTATAAGACATTTTTCGCCTTTGACGTGAGGCATTATGACCCGGATCCGGAGACCAAAGCGAAAGCGAGTAATCTTGTAGAAATTGCGACGCCCTTATGTAAAGCGTATAACAGTGACGAAGCTTGGTGGCTGCTGGGGGAAGCTATTCAAACTTACGGCGGTTACGGGTATATGAATGAATATCCCATAAGCCAGATTGCGCGTGATGTAAAGATTTATTCCATTTGGGAAGGGACTAACTTTATCCAGTCCTTAGACCTGGTAGGACGCAAATGGGGTTTGGGCAAAGGGCAGGCTTTTGAGGAGTTTTTACAGGAAATCAGGGATTTTTGCAAGAACAACGCCAATAACGAAACTTTCTCTAAAGAATTTGCGATACTGGAGAAAGCCTTGGCAGCCTATGTAACTATAAAGAGCAATATGCAGGAATTCCAAAAACAGGGCCGTTCAGAAATGATCCCGTTATTTTCCAGAAGAATTCTCACAGCTACAGCCCAGTTATATGCCGGAAGTTTAATTTTGGAGCAGGCTTTAATAGCTGATAAAAGGGCGAAAGAACTGGGGCCTGACCATTATGACCATGATTTTTACTCCGGTAAAGTAGCTTCGGCGAAGTATTATTTATGCAATGTAGTACCGAATGTTATATCTCTGGCTGGAATAGTGGAAAGTGCTGATACGTCAGCTATCGATATCCCTGTGGGGGCATTTGATTATTAATTAAAGCTCTGGATATGTAAGAAAAGAAAAAGAGACGGCGGGCGTAAAAAAATCAGGCGGGGAACTTTAAATAAAGGAAGGTTCCCCGCCTTGGGTTTTTTATGATTATTAATTTAATTATACTAATAAATATTATATTTCTGCATTTTACGATACAAGCTGCTGCGGGAAATTTTCAGCAATTTAGCTACTTGGCTTCTATTGTTGGATTTTTTGCTTAAATAATACTCAATAAGCTGGCGCTCTTTTTCTTCATCTTCCTGAAGAATAGATTTTTTCCATTTCAAAATACCGGTATTCATAGTAGCTTCTTGTATTTCCAGGGGAATCAAATCTAAAGTCAATGTATCGCTCACGCAGAGATTGATAGCTCTTTCTATGATGTTGTTCAATTCGCGGATATTTCCGGGCCAGTCGTAATTTATCAAGCAGTCGTACACTTCCGGTTTGACATGTTTTACGGTCTTGTTCAGCCGGTTCGATAAGGAATATACGAAATGCTCCACTAATAAGGGGATATCACCTTTCCGTTCCCGTAAAGCGGGAAGGTGGATAGAAATTACATTCAACCGGAAATAAAGGTCCTGCCGAAAACTGTTGGCCTCAATTTGCTGCAGTAAATTACGGTTGGTGGCGGTAATAATTCTAACATTTACAGGGATAAAATGCTTGCCGCCCAAACGGATAATATTGCGTTCCTCAAGGACTCTTAGTAAAGACGCTTGCAAATCTATAGGCATTTCAGCGATTTCATCAAGAAAAATAGTACCTTGATCGGCTAACTCAAATTTACCGGGATTGCCTCCTTTGCGCGCCCCTGTAAAAGCTCCTTCCTCATAACCGAATAATTCGCTGGAGATGAGCTCCCGTGGAATAGCGGCGCAGTTTATTCCTAAAAAAGGCTCGTTTTTCCTCGGGCTGGCGTTATGGATTGACTGCGCGAATAAATCTTTGCCGACGCCGCTTTCCCCAATCAGCAAAATGTTAGACGAATTGTCAGAGGCGATTTTAGCTTGCTCGACGGCTTTTAAAAAAACGCCGCTTTCGCCTACCATATCTTCAAATGAAGTTTTGGCCCGGGCGCCGACGACTTTGTTAATTATATTATTAGGCTTGTTCAATATTAATAAAGCGCCGTTTATTGAGTTGTCATCATCATATAATATGTCTTCATAAGGCGTACAGTTTATCATGAAACGTTTTTTCTGGCCATTTATTTTAATAGTCATGTTTTCGGCAAAAAATTTACTTTTAAATTGAATGGTTTTATTGAGATATTCTTCGGTTATATCTCCTATTTCGCTTATGTGTTTACCGACCCAAAAAGAGCTTTCAAAGGGGGATAAGCCAAGCATTTTGCAAGCCTGAGTGTTTATGGTGGTTATTATTTGGTTACGGTCTATAGAGATTAACCCTTCCGACATAGCGTTAATGATGGCTGACTTGGCTACATTCATGAGTTTTAATTCTTTATAAAGTTTTGTTTTCAGGTGGTTCATATTTTTAAGTTCCAGTTCTCTTTCGATGGCTTTGGCCGACGCGACGGCCATACCCAAAGTATGGACATTGGAGTTTTGGTAAGAAGCGGTTAGATCCAGAACCCCGATGATATTACCGTGCTGGTCGTGAATAGGAGCCGCGGAACAAGTTGCTAAACAGTTATGTTTGCAGAAATGTTCATAACCGTGAACTTGAAAAGGCTTATCCAGTTTTAAGGCTAAACCGATAGCGTTTGAGCCCATAACATCTTCGGACCATTTAGAACCCTCAATAAAATTGGTGTAAGAAATGTACTTAATGTCGCTAGGATTGCCAAGCCGTTTCAGAATGTAGCCTTCCGCGTCTGCAAATACCACTCCGAATTTATCGCCCTTTGTGATATGATGCAACGTATTGAGAGTAGCCATAACCACGTCTAATACTTTTTGACTTTTAATTAACCGCTGATCTAAAGATTTTTTGTTTAATATCTCAAAATTAGAGCGTTTGAATGGGTCAACACCATAAGCTTCGCTCCTAGCCCAGGAAGATATTATTTCTTTGTTTATTGTAACATCGTCAAAATTTTTCTCAACATGCAGTTTATGCCACATGCTAAGCATTTCTTTAGAAGTCATAATATGTTCGTGCATTTTTGTTGGGCCCCCTTAAAGTTCCTGTTGGAAAAACTTTTGTGGTATGCCGAAAACCACTACATAATAAAATATGGTTTTTACTTAATTATAAATGAGCCGGCTGTTTTTTCAGTATAAAAAATTTGGTAATCCTTGCAGATTTTACTCTGCAAGGATTGTTGTACAAACTGACCAAACAAGTACATATAATAAATATTATCAGGGGCATGGTTTCAAAAACTGTCCCATAATAAACATATGATACCATTTTATCATGAAAATAATTAAGTTATTATATGGATTCAACTATAAAAGCTACTCCAGGCCCGCCGCTGGCACATAAGGAAGCGCAGCCGTAACGGACGTTGCGCCGTTTCATTTCATTAATCAAAGTTATGATTAAGCGGCATCCGGTCGCTCCGACAGGATGTCCGATGGATACGCCGCCGCCTACGCCGTTCAGTATTTCCCAATCTATTTTGAGTTCCCGGTTTACGCCGAGTACTTGAGCGGCAAAAGCTTCATTTATTTCCCAATAGCCTATATCACTCTGCTGCAATCCGGCGAATTTCAAGGCTCTTTGTACAGCTGGCACTACGCTCATTCCCATTATTTTAGGATCCACACCGCCTGATGCGGAAGCTACTACGCGCGCTAAAGGTTTAATATTAAGCTCTTTAGCCTTGTCGGCTGACATCATGATAATGGAAGAAGCCGCGTCATTTAAACCGGAAGCGTTTCCGGCGGTTACGGTGCCGCCTTTTTTGAAAGCCGGTTTTAATTGTGCCAGAGCTTCAAGAGTAGTATTCGCTTTCACGTGTTCGTCAGTATCAAAAATGGTGGTCCCTTTTTTAGTTTTGACTTCTACAGGGACGATTTCGTCTTTAAACCAGCCTTTTTCAATGGCTTGGCTGGCTCTTTGATGGCTCATAAGAGCTAATTGGTCCTGTTCTTCTCTGCTTATGTTGTACATTTCAGCGATATTCTCAGCGGTAACCCCCATATGATAACCATTCCACGGGCATATTAATCCGCTGACAAACATAGAGTCCAGTAATGGTTCCCCATCGCCGAGGCGATAACCTCTGCGCGCTTTGTTAAGCACATAAGGCACATTGGTCATACTCTCGGTGCCGACAGCGGCGCCTATTTCAACTTTGCCCAGCATAATTTCATGCGAAAGGATTTCGGCCGCACGCATTGAAGACGGACATTGCTGATGTACCGTCGCGGCGTAGGATTCAACTTTACAGCCCGCGTTCAAAGAGATAAGGCGCGCGATATTTCCAGGAACTCCGGCTTGACAGGTATGCCCGGCCACAATCGATTCTACTTGTTCGGGGGTGATGCCTGCTTTTTCCAGAGCGCCTTTAAAAGCGACGATACCCAAATCAATAGCGCTTACATCTTTAACGGCTCCAAAAAAGTCACCTACGGCGGTCCTTGCTCCGCCTACAATTACTACTTCTTTCATAAATTAAACTCTCCCTTCAATTTGTGTTTCGTGTTTCATAAAATTACAAGCAATATACATGCCATTTCTCGAACAAAAAGACAACATTCGTTAAGAATCGGCACAAATAGGGGATTATAGACATATTAAAAAAATTTTCTCCGCGCCTGAATATGATTATTATTATAATAATGAAACAAATGTGTCCCGAACATACTGTTTCATTTTCGTACAAACAGGACAGTTTTATAATTGGCTGAAAATTTTACAATGACAAAACTGTGCAAAAAAAACACTTTAACACATTTACGTGAGACACTTACCACTTGATAAAAACCGGGCGGACGTCGCTGACAGGCTCAAATTTTTATGTTATCATAATACAACGAAATTATAAAAAGAAGGTCGTTACTAGTGAAGATATTAATTTACGGGCTTGGCGCGATTGGTTCCGTTTACGCGGGTGTACTGGCCGGAGCCGGTCATCAGGTATGGGCTTGGGATGTAGCTGATGTAATAGAAGAAATAAAAAACCGTGAGGTTAAAATAACTGGTATCTTGGGGTCTCATACCTCATGTCTTGAACAGATTGTTTCTTCTGTGGACCAATTAGACAACCGCGAATTTGATTTAATAATGATTTCGGTTAAAGCTTATGATACGAAAATAGCCGCTCAAAACATAAAATCTTTGCTCAGCAAGAATAATTATGTGATTCTGGGACAAAATGGTTATGGCAATTATGAAGCGGCCAGCGAAGCCATACCTAAAGAAAACCTTATTGTGGCCAGGATTATTTTTGGAGCGGAAACTTTGCGGCCGGGGCAGGCCAGAGTTACAGTTATAGCTGATGATGTGACTATTGGGAACCCGGATAAATTAATAGATGAACAAAAACTTGAAGAATTAGCCGCCATTATTTCAGCGGCGGGTGTTCCTACTAAAACCGTACCTGATATAATGAAATCCTTATGGGGTAAAATTCTTTATAATTCGGTTTTAAACCCGTTAGGAGCAATTTTGGAAGTTAATTACGGCGCCCTGGCTGCTGACCCTGGAATTTGCAGTATCATGGAGCAGCTGATTGATGAGATATTCGCGGTGCTGAAGGCGGAAGGACAGGAAATGGACTGGAGAAGCGCAGAGGACTATAAATCTTATTTTCACCGGAAATTAATGCCGTCTACAGGGGGCCATTTTCCTTCTATGTTATATGATATAAAAAATAGCCGCCGAACTGAAATCGACGCTTTAAATGGCGCCGTATCATACCTGGGGGCTAAACATCATGTCGCGACGCCGGCTAACGACATGGTGATTAAATTGTTAAAAGCCAAGGAACAGATGGCGCTGAAACTGGCTGAAAGGTAGCTGACAGTGATTTTTTATACCTTGTATGCCAATGACAGAGGAGAATTGCTGGATGACCCTTATTTGCAGATGTTGGGCGGCAGCGGCGACAAATGGGTAGCGCCTGATCCGGAGGAAATGACGCCTTTGCCGGAGGGGGCTTCTTTGGTAACGGTTCCTCGGCAACGGGCCGTAGGTTTAGACGGTTATGGCAGCCCTAAGTTAGTTTCAGGTGACGAAGCGGCATGGGCGGTTGCGGCTTTATTGCCGCAGGGGTTTACGCGTACGCTTATTCCGGCCGGTGTAAGAGCGGAAAATGGTAACGGAAAATTACCTTTACTAGGTTATGCCGCAATCGGTTTTTATGACGGGCAGATATATGCGGCGGCCTTGCAGACAGACGAACACCGTAAATGGCATCCGGACAACTTTAATACTGATGATTTGCCGCTGAAAATCAAGAAATTCAGAACAAAATATCCCCGCAACCGGATTTACGCTCAGCTGGAACAGTGCGCCGCGGAGTACAGCTGTTTTACCGCGCAGAATATATTTTACCGGCGCTGGGAAGGGGGAATCCCGACGGAAAATGCTTGTAACGCCTGTTGTTTAGGATGCATCTCAGAGGACCATATGGGGATATTATCACCGCAAGTCCGGTTATCTTTTCATCCTGAGCTGGAAGAAATTTGCGCAGTGGGAGTGGAACATTTGGCAAAGGCTGAAGACGCTATTATCAGTTTTGGGCAAGGCTGCGAAGGGGATCCGGCTTTAAACGCGGAGCTTTTGGCCGCGGCAATCCGAAAAATACGCGCCGCCGCCGGAACAGGGACTATAAATATGAATACCAATGCCGGCTATGCCGAAGGCGTAAAAAAAATGTGCGCGGCGGGGCTGGATAGTATGAGAGTAAGCATTTTTTCCTGTTTAAGTCATAATTATAATAAGTATCATAATCCGCGGGGGTATGATTTGCAAACAGTAACTGATTCGCTAAAACTGGCCAAAGAGCATGGCTGCTTTATAGCGCTTAATTTATTGACTTTTCCCGGTTTTACAGATATGGAGAGTGAAATTGAAGCTCTGCTGGCTTTCGTAAGTAAAAATCCGGTGGATATGATTCAATTTCGTAACCTTAATATTGATCCGCTACAATTATGGCAGCAAATAGATATATCCGAAGAAGGAACCGGGATTGTCAATTTAATCAGGGTATTGGAGACAGAAGCGCCTCATTTGCGATTAGGTTCATATACTCCGCCGGTGGGAAAAAAGATTTAATTCAAGGAGCGTAACAAATGGACAATGACAACAATAAAAAAGGGCCGTATACCATCAGCGAATTAAAAGCGTTTACTACCGGCCAGCAAATATGGGGCAAATATTTACTGCTGGCTTTGTATAAGCGCAAAACACGGGACGGAAAGGATTTCAGTAATTTAAAAATTGGTGATAAAAGCGGGGAAATAGATGTAGTTGCCTGGGAAAATTGCCAATGGAGCGGAGACGTAGAGGCAGGTAGAGTGATCGGGCTGCTGGGAGATATAGGATTTTACAATAATCGTCAGCAGCTTACGGCTAAAAGGATAAAAATTTTGGACGGCGAAGACAATATCAATTATCAGAAGTCCCCGGAAACCGATATTAATGTGTTGGTAGTGGAATTTGAGCGATCTTTGCAGGAAGTTGAGGATTTGTACCTGCAGGGGCTGCTGCAAATAATTTTTACTTCCGAACGCAAAAACAAATTTTTCCAGTCTCCGGCGGCGAAAAAAATCCACCATAACTATACGGGGGGGTTGCTGGAGCATACGGTCTATTTGATAAAATTATCGCGCCGGATAGCTGAAGTTTATCCGAAGATTAATAAAGATTTGCTTCTTGCGGGCGCCCTTTTGCATGATGTCGGCAAAACGGCTGAACTGAGCATGTCCGTGGTGACGCCTGAATATACCACTGTAGGGAGGTTGCTGGGGCATATTACCTTAGGCGCGGATATTGTGGCGGAAGCCGTACGCGAATATCGCCGCAGCGTAGGGTTTTTCCCGGAAGAACTGGAAATGGCGCTAAGGCATATGATTCTCAGCCATCATGGCGTACTGGAATTCGGTTCGCCGGTTAAACCGTTATTTCCGGAAGCGTTCATGTTATATTTTATGGATAATTTAGACGCTAAAATGTTTGTTTATTTTAACCAGATAGAGGAAGATAAAGAAAATCCGGCTCTTTTTACGCCATACGATAATTTATACCAGCAGAATTATTATAAATACCGTTATTCATATGAAAAAATGAAAATGCCCGCTCAGGAAACTGAAACAGAAGAAAATGAAGCGGAATAAATAAAGGGAACCTCTAAAGTTCTCTTTCAAATAGCCTGATAGTGCCTGTAGGCGGTTGGGCCGGGTATAAAATCGATGAACAGCGCTTGTTTTTTATTTTTTTTATTGGTATAATTTTATCCGGGTAATGGTTTTTTTATGGACTTATTATAAAAAATTAATATAAAGAGAGGTGAAAAGATTGAAAGAAAAAATTCATCCTCAATATTTCAAAGCGTCGGCGCGCTGTGCTTGCGGCAATGAATTTGAAATTGGCTCTACTAAAGAGAATTTAAAAGTTGAGATTTGCGCCAAATGCCATCCTTTTTATACCGGCAACAGAGGCAAACTGATTGATACTACCGGCAGAGTGGACAGATTTAAAAAGAAGTATGGTTTGCAATAAAAACGAAGCAGGGCTTAGGTCTCTGCTTTTTTTCTTGACGGATACGTGCCGGAACCCGTAAATATGAATGTCGCTATATGTTATATTCATGATGTAATAATTGTGCGAAAATTTGCGCAATTAAACGTTGCCAGGCGCTTTTAAGGTTGTTTTATTAATCAGGGCTTTATCAAGGCGCTTATTTTAATGTTAATAAGTTTAATGAAATAATTAATGAGGGGAAAATGTTAGAAAAATTAAAAGTTTTAGACGCTAAATATGATGAAATTACCTCTTTGCTGAGCCGGCCGGAGATTATTTCCGACCAGAGCAAATTTCAGAAGTATGCCAAGTCTCATTCGGATTTGACCGGAATTATTGAAAAATATCGTGAGTATCAAAATGTGCTTAAACAGTTGGACGACAGCAAAGAGATGCTTGAGGAGGAGCAGGAGCAGGAATTTAAGCAAATGCTGCAGGAAGAAATATATGTTCTGCAGGAAAAAAAGACGGCCTTGGAACAAATTCTTAAAATTTTACTGCTTCCTAAAAACCCCAATGATGACAAAAGCGTTATTATGGAAATACGGGCGGGAACCGGCGGGGAGGAAGCGGCTCTTTTTGCTAATGTTCTTTTTCGGATGTACAGCCGTTATGCGGAGTTACAAGGGTGGAAAATAGAAATTCTGGATATTAATAATACCGACATAGGCGGCATAAAGGAAATAGTTTTTGTGGTCGACGGAAGCGGGGCTTACAGCAGGCTTAAATTTGAATCGGGGGTACACAGGGTACAGCGGATACCGACTACGGAATCCAGCGGGCGTATTCATACTTCAGCCGCTACGGTGGCAGTGCTGCCGGAAGCGGAAGAAGTGGAAATAGATATAGACCCGAATGATTTGAAAATAGATGTTTTTTGCTCCAGCGGCCCGGGCGGGCAGTCTGTAAATACCACTCAATCGGCGGTGCGTATCACTCATGTGCCTACGGGAGTTGTGGTTTCATGCCAGGATGAAAAGTCGCAGCATAAAAATAAAGCCAAAGCGTTACGCGTTTTGCGGGCCCGGCTCAAGGATATTATGGAAGAAGAATATAACGCCGAAGTGGCCGGTAATAGAAAAAGCCAGGTAGGAAGCGGAGACCGCAGCGAAAGGATACGGACTTATAACTATCCGCAGGGACGGGTAAGCGATCACCGGATAAATTTGACTCTGCACCGGTTGGATTCCATTTTGGACGGACAGTTAGATGAAATAATTGAAAATTTGATAACTAATGACCAGGCCGAACATCTTAAGCGGGTAGAATAAATTGAGTAAAGAATGGACCGTTAAGTCTTTGCTGGAATGGACGAGAGGGTATTTTGAAAAAAAAGGGGTCCCCGCCGCTCGTTTAGAGGCGGAATTACTCCTGGCGGCGGTTTTAGGGCATGACCGGGTTTATCTGTACGCGAATTATGACAAACCTTTAAATGCTCAGGAATGCAAGCTATACAGAGAAGTTATTTTGCGCAGGGTTCATCATGAACCCTATGCTTATATTACAGGCCAAAAAGAATTTATGTCGCTGAAAATGAATGTAAATAACCAGGTGCTTATTCCGCGTCCTGAAACAGAAATGTTAGTGGAAGAGGCGTTACAGGCCGCCGCCGCGTTAAAATCCGCCAGGATTTGTGATATTGGTACGGGATCAGGAGCTATAGCTGTAAGTTTGGCTTATTACTGCCCTTCAGCCCAGGTTTACGCTAGTGATATTTCAGAGGCGGCGCTGGCCGTAGCCGCTGAAAATGCCAGAATAAATAATGTTAAAGTGGATTTCCGTTTGGGAGATTTGCTGGAACCTTTCATGAGCGAAGAATCTTTCGATATTATCGTGGCCAATCTTCCGTATATATCTGAAGCCGAGTATCAAAAACTGATGCCGGAAGTGCGTAAGCATGAACCGCCCCAGGCGCTGCTGGCGCCGGAGGATGGCTTGGGCCTGTACCGGCGTTTCCTGCCTCAAGCCAGAGAATTATTATATTCTAAAGGGTATCTTTTCATAGAAATAGGATATACGCAAGGCGTTAAAGCGGCGGAAATGATGCAGGGGTTTAACGAAGTACGGGTCAGGCGGGACTATTCCGGGAAAGACCGCATGATTCAGGCCAGGAAAGTGTAATATTTATGAAAACGATGGTTTGGAAAATGGATCCTCTGTTTCCGGAGGAGAAAATAATTATGGAAGCGGTAAATCTTTTGCGGCAAAAGCAATTGGTTGCTTTTCCGACTGAAACGGTTTATGGAGTGGGAGCGGATGCGTTTTCAGCTGAAGCGGCCACAAAAATTTTTGCGGCTAAAAATCGTCCGCAATCCAACCCTTTGCTGCTTCACGTCAGTAATATGGAGCAGGTAAAGTGGATTGTAAAAGATATTTCTCCCGAGGCGATAAAATTAATGCAGGCTTTTTGGCCGGGGCCGCTGTCAATAGTTTTACCGGGCGGGGATGAGCTGCCCGAAGAAGTACGGGGAGGCAAGGACAATATTGGTTTAAGAATGCCGTCGCATCCGGTAGCATTGGCTTTAATAGAAAAATCCGGCCCTTTAGTCGCTACCAGCGCCAATTTATCCGGACGGCCCAGCCCGGTTACCGCTCAAGATGTTATGCGCGATTTGGAGGGGCGTGTCGCGGCAATTATAGATGGAGGCCCGGCTACCGCTAAAGTTGAGTCAACCGTAGTTGATTTAACCGGGCGTCCTTATAAAATATTGCGATTGGGCGCGATTTCAGCGGAAAAATTGAAAAAAGCCGCGCCGGGATGTTTTGATAACAATTAAATTCCTGTTTTTATTATGAACAGAGACGTAAATTAACAGTCTGTTAAGAAAATAGCTGCGCGGGCAGTGATGGAAATGGAAATGTTTTTTGCGGGCCGTTGCCGGTAAGCGTAGGGAATTATGGCTTCTTAGATTATGAAAACGCAGTTCGGCAAGATTTTTGTCTTGACAGGGGAAATAGGTTTGGTTAATTTTATAACATCATGTTTGGTTTTTATAAATGTGTAAATATAAGGAGGGAAATGCAAGGAGGCAGGTTTCTTCTTGTTGAGTTGGTGATAAAAATTGTTTTTGTATGTACTGGCAATACCTGCCGGAGTCCTATGGCGCAGGCTTTGTTCCGCAAAATAATTGAAGATAGCAATATGCCGGGGCATCAATTTAAAATATTGTCGGCGGGGCTGAACGCGGTTAGGAACCAACCGGCGACCGCCGAAGCTATAGACGTTATGAAAATGTTTGGCATAGATTTGTCGGCGCATCAAGCGATACCGATAGAAGACCTTCCGGAACAAGATGTGGATATTTTATTTACCATGACTAAAAGGCAGGCTGAAACTTTAAAAGAAATGCTCCCTGCTTTTGAGAACAAAGTGTTTACGTTAAGCGGATTCGTTGAAACGGAAAAAGAAATAGAGGATCCTTTTGGGTTGAATTTTTCAGTTTACCAAAAATGCGCTGATGATTTGCTGGCTTTGTTGTCAAAAGCGTTGGATAAAATAAAAATGGAATATGAACAGCGGGAGCTATCATGAATTTGTATATTGGCAGCGATCACGCTGGGTATCGTTTGAAACAAAAAATACTGGCGGTATGGGACACAGAGACTGATTTTAAGTTGGTTGACTGCGGAACCTTTGATGAGAGCAGCGTTGATTATCCGGACATTGCTTTTAAAGTTGCTGAGAGAGTAAAAGCTGACTCTGCTCTGGGAATTTTGATTTGCGGAACCGGACTGGGCATGTCGATTGCGGCTAATAAAGTGGATGGAATCAGGGCGGCGTTGTGTTCGGAACCTTTATCGGCCCGTTTGGCCCGCGAACATAATGACGCCAATATATTGGTTTTGGGAGCGCGGATAATTGGTACGCTGCTGGCGCTGGAAACTGTGAGAGTTTTTGTTAACAGTGGTTTTGCCGGAGACAGGCATGAAAAAAGGATAGAAAAAATAGCTTGCATAGAAATAATGATGAAGCAGGGGGAATAACGAAGGTGGATTATATAGAACAGTATGTAAAAGCGGCGGATCCGGAGATAGCTGACGCTATCGAACGAGAAAAAGAAAGACAAAATGATCATCTGGAGCTTATTGCTTCGGAAAATTTTGTATCATTAGCGGTTATGGCGGCTCAAGGCTCGGTAATGACAAATAAATACGCCGAAGGGTATCCGGGAAAGAGATATTACGGAGGCTGCGAATTTGTGGACGTTGCTGAAAATTTAGCCAGGGAACGGGGAAAAAAGCTGTTCGAGTGTGAGCATATAAATGTTCAGCCTCACTCTGGAGCGCAGGCCAATACCGCAGTATATTTAGCGGTTTTGCGGCCGGGGGATACCGTGTTGGGAATGAATCTTAATCATGGAGGACATCTTACCCACGGCAGCAAGGCGAATATATCCGGGAAATATTATAATTTTGCTGAATATGGCGTTCGAGCTGATACGGAAGTTATAGATTACGATAAGCTGAGGGATTTGGCGTTAGAAGTAAAACCGAAACTCATTGTGGCCGGTGCCAGCGCGTATCCGCGCTTTTTGGATTTTGACCGTTTTCGGGCTATAGCTGATGAGGTGGGAGCTTATTTAATGGTGGATATGGCGCATATAGCCGGGCTGGTAGCGGCCGGACTGCACCCAAGCCCGATTAAACAGGCTGATTTTGTTACGTCCACTACCCATAAAACGCTGCGGGGACCCAGAGGAGGATTCATCATATGCAAGGAAGAATGGGCAAAGAAAATTGACAGCGCGGTTTTCCCAGGCATACAAGGCGGGCCATTGATGCACGTTATCGCCTCCAAAGCAGTGTGCTTCAAAGAAGCCTTGAACGAGGGCTTTGTCCAATATCAAAAGAATGTGCTGGCTAACGCCGAAGCGCTGGCTCAAGCGTTAATTAGCAACGGCTTGCGATTGGTGTCGGGAGGAACGGATAACCACTTAATACTGGTGGATGTCAGGCCCAAGGGGATAACGGGAAAACAAGCGCAGGATTTTTTGGGACAAGTCAACATAACCGTAAATAAAAATACCATACCTTTTGATCCGGAGAGCCCGATGGTGACGAGTGGAATTCGCTTGGGAACCCCGGCTATCACCAGCCGCGGGCTACGGGCAGAGGATATGCGATTAATCGGAGAAGCGATAAAGTTAGCTTTAGAAGTTCCCGATAAAATAGAAGAAGCAAAAGCTATTGTGAAAGAGTTGTGCAATAAATATCCGCTTTATGACCTGAAGAATTAGGAGAGCAGGCATGGAAAGGCCTTCGTGGGATGAATACTTTATGCAGGTAGCGAAACTGGTGGCCACCCGTTCCACTTGTTTACGCCGGCGTGTCGGCGCAGTGCTGGTCAGGCAGGAACGTATTATTTCTACCGGTTATAATGGATCGCCCAGGGGAATAGTACATTGTGAAAAGACCGGATGTCTGAGGAACATGATGTCAATACCGTCCGGAGAACGGTACGAACTATGCCGGGGAGTACACGCCGAACAAAACGCGATAATAAATGCCGCGTATTACGGGATTAATACAGCCGGTACGGTTTTGTACTGCACGGAACAGCCTTGTATTATTTGTGCGCGGATGATTATAAACGCGGGGATCGTTCGTATTATACATAACGGCGATTTTCAAGATGATTTGTCGTTAAAACTTTTACATGAAGCCGGGATACCAATAGAATTCATGACTTTGGAGAAAGAAGATGGAGAACAAAATACTTTCTTTACCGAAATTAAACGGGCTTAATCCCAGTTTGGAATCTACTGCTTTGAAACTTATGGAAGAAGCGGGTGAGTTAGCGCAAGTAATAGGTAAATTTCGGGGATTGAGCGGGGAAAAAGTGGTATATCCGGAAAGAGTTCTGGCGGAAGAGATTTCCAAAGAATTGCTGGATGTAGCGCAAACAGCGGTAACGATGATGTTTGTCATGCAGGAACAATACGGAATAAACATAGAACAAATGCTGAAAGCCCATTTGCGAAAACTGGAAGACAAAGGGTATTTGTTAAAGTAGAGCGTCGTGTTATTTGATAATGTTTATTGAAAAAACCGGGATATGAATACAATTAAACAGTAAATTAAGATAAACTGGCTTATATTTTGCAGGATTTATTATTTTTATGGCGAATAAGCATGTGATAAAGGCGCGGTAAAGGCTTGGAGACAATGTTTATGTCTGAAAATAAAAAAACAAATTGGGCAAAATCTCTGAGCGAAGCGATAAATTTTACCACTTCTATCGCCGCAGCGGTTGGAGGGTGCGGTTTTTTAGGATATTATCTGGATAAGAAATTTGCTACCAATCCATGGTTTACTCTTTTAGGAAGCGTATTAGGATTAGCTGCGGCAATGAAAATAATGTGGGATAAAATGAACTCCAAAAAATAATCCTGCTTAATATTTAATTTATATTAGGGATTTTTGTATAATTTGGGTAATAATAGCTTTCATAAGGATAAAACGCTGTTTTTGCCGAAAAACCCTTAGAAAGGAGGGAAATCTGATGATTTTTGGAATGTGGGACGGCACTTTTTTCAGGCTGGGGCCAATTCCCGTGGATCATTTAATTGTAACACAGTGGGTCATCATAGCGCTCATTGGTATAATAGCTTATGCCGCTACCAGAAACATGCAATTAGTTCCTAAAGGGTTGCAGAATGTTTTTGAGATGGCAATTGTTTGGACTTACGAATTTTTTACTCAGCTTATGGATGAAGAACGCGTAGCGAAAAAATGGGCACCATTGCTTACTTCTTTTTTCTTTTTTATTCTGTTGAGCAATTACAGCGGTTTGATTCCCGGCGCGGCTCATGTCGAGGGCTTTCAGCCGCCGACGAGCAACTGGAATGTTACCATGGCTTTGGCGCTTGTGACCTTTTGCGCTGTCCATATCGCGGGTATTTCTGAACATAAGTTGCATTATTTAGGGCATTTTATAAGCCCTAGTGTGGCTATGCTGCCGCTTAATATTATTGAGGAAGTAGCGCATCCGCTGTCCCTGACTTTCCGGTTATTCGGCAATATATTCGGAGAAGAAATGGTTATAGCGTTTCTGCTGTTTTTAGCGCCTTTTTTGATCCCGTCTTTGATAATGGGATTGAGTTTATTGCTGGGCGCAATCCAAGCTATAGTTTTTACTATATTATCAGCGAGCTACATTGGCAATGCCGCAAGTAAAGGGCATTAAAGACTAGTTTGATGTAATAAAAAACAGGTTAAAACGAAAATTATTTTAATTAATGTAAAAAAAGGAGGATGAAAAATGGAGATAGCTGCGTTAGGAGCTGGTCTGGCCGTATCAATCGCTGGTATTGGCGGTGGTATAGGAATGGGGCTTGCTGGCGGCAAGGCTTTTGAAGCGATTGCCCGGCAGCCTGAAATCGGAGGAGAAGTAAGGACGCTTCTTTTTATTGTATTAGCTTTCATAGAAACGTTAACTATTTATGGATTAGTTATTGCGTTTATGCTTTACGGCAAAATCTAATCACTGAAAAATAATGCAATAAACATACAAACGAGCTTGAGATTTGTAGGCGATAGAGTAAAGTAATAAATTACAGCTCTGTCGTCTTGCAGTATTAAGCTGATAGATTGGAGGAAACATGTCCGTGAAAACTGGCAAAAGGATAAGCTTTAAAGGGTCAATTGTTATGTTTTTAACAATTATCATGTTATTTGGATTTGTGTCCTTCTGCATGGCTTCAGGGGATAGTACGCTTCCTGTCAGCGCACCGGGCGGAGAAACTCCGGCTTTCCCCAACCTGTATGTCATAGGTTGGTCTTTAGTGAACTTTCTGGTGCTGGTAGCGTTAATTTATAAATTTGGGTACGGACCCATAAGCAATATACTGGAACAGCGTTCAGTCGCTATTGAAGGTTCCCTTAAACATGCGGAAGAAGTAAAGTTGGAAATAGAAAAAATGAAAATAGAAGCTCAGGCTAATTTAGTTGAATCACGCAAGGAAGCTCAGGAAATTGTTGCTAAAGCATCTAAAGCCGCTGAAGACGCTAAAAATGAGATAATAGCCGCAGGCAGAGAAGAAGCTGCTAATATTAAAGCTAAAGCGGAAACAGAAATCAAAGCGGCTACTGAAGCGGCTAAAGCTGAATTGAGGGAAACCACTGTGATTTTATCGATGCTGGCGGCTGAAAAAGTTTTGGGCAGAGTCATTACCGAGGCGGATCACAGGCAAATGGTACAGCAGTTTGTTAATGAGGCAGGCGATTTGTTATGCTGAATAAGAGTGTGGCCAGGCGTTACGCGGAGGCGTTTTTTAAAATTGCCCAGGAAACCGGACAAATTGATAAATTGCAACAGGAATTGGAGAATGTGGTAGCGACGATAAATGGAATTGATGAATTAAAAACATATTTAAATCATTTGCTGGTTCCGGTAAAACAGAAAAAAGAAATCATAGACAAAATTTTTTCAGAACAGCTGTCTGCTGTAACGGTTAAATTTTTAAAACTGGTTGTTGATAAAAGAAGGGAAGGCTATCTGGACGCCATTGTGGGGGAATACTGTGATATGGCGGATGAATCCCGCAATATTATTAAAGCCTATTTGTTTTCAGCTCAGGAAGTACCGGAAGATGAAGTGAAGGTTTTACAGGAAAAGCTGTCGGCTTCAACCGGAAAAACGGTAGAATTGAAACAGACAGTGGACGAATCACTTATAGGCGGTATAAAAATAAGGGTGGGCGATCGCATAATCGACGCTTCAGTTACTAAAAAATTGGAGATGCTGCAAACGAAATTACAAACGTTGAAGATAAGTTAAGTGATAGGGGTGAACACATAAAATGAGTATTAGGCCGGAAGAGATTAGCGCTATTTTGAAAGAGCAAATTGAGCGCTACCAATCCGAGGTCGAGGTCAGCAATGTGGGCTCTGTAATATACGTAGGAGACGGAATTGCTCGTGTTTATGGATTACAGGGGGCTATGGCCGGTGAGCTGTTGGAATTTCCAGGGGGAACGGTAGGATTAGTTCTCAACCTCGAAGAAGATAATGTTGGCGCTGTTTTATTGGGTAAATACAATCATATTAAAGAAGGCGATGTAGTAAAAGCGACCGGAAGAATCATGGAGGTTCCGTGTGGAGACGCTTTGCTGGGCCGCGTGGTGAACGCTTTAGGGCAGCCGTTGGATGGCAAGGGGCCGATAAATACTACGGCTACACGTCCAATTGAGAAAGTCGCTCATGGAGTTGTAACCAGATCGCCGGTTAATA
>JAISWS010000047.1 GCA_031270725.1 Syntrophomonadaceae bacterium
GGACATATTCCAGGATGAGTAACGTCATTGACTTTAAGGGGCTTAGTAAAAAAATCGCAAGATTTTTCAAAGCGATTTTTACTACGGATTGGGAAAAAATACTTACTTATTGCGATGGCTGGAATTATGTGACCTGCGTAGACAACGGCCATGTTGAATGGTGCCGGAAACATACGCCTAATTGGGAAAAGCGTTGCCGGGAATCGTCTGAAGCATTGCCAAAAAGAAATGATGACAGCACGGGCAACATTGTTGACATCTCCGAGGGCCTCTCCCACAAGGTATCGGAAGTTATCTGCGTCAAATGCGGGGAACGGTGGCTCGCGGTAAGGCCGAAGCAAACGTTGTTGAAGGAACTGGAATGTCATAAACATCATATCGGCTTTGTCATTGAAACCGGAGAAATTTTGGAGGAGGAATGATTCGGGATAAATGGCAAAATACTATAAAGAATACGACATAAAACGCCCTGGCTTCACAGACGGCATTAAGGTGCGGATATACAAAACCCCGGAGAGTATGCGGAAGGGCTATCTGGCGGAATGGGCAAAATACACCCGGCAGAAAAACACCGAGGATTTATCTGATACTGTGGGATTTTGCTTCGATGTGCCGCCTATGGTTTCAGACAGGGCCGAAGGGCTGTTTGTCAGTGAGCTATACGCTATAATTTTCCTCAATGAAAAATTCCTCACGCCGGAAATCGCCATACATGAATGTGTTCATGCAACGTTTACCCATGAACAAGATATTGAGCGATTCGAGATGGACTACTCATACAGGGAGAACAAAACCCATGAAGAGCGTTTTTGTTATTACCTGGGCTGGCTCTCCGCCGAATTGTTGCAGCTCCTCAAAAAAGAAGGGTTTCTCCGGTGAAAGCCTATGAAAAGGACGGCGGAGGGGATGGATCGTCTAAAGATATAGTCGATTCCTTCCTCAAACATCAGATTTACCTGTCCCGGTTCAGTACCTATGAAGCCAGAAAACTCGTAACAATTCTTGACAATGCTAATTCGCTTATAAAACAGCGTATTCTAAAAGCAAAGTCCATAGATACAAAAGCCCACTACGGGATAATCGCCAGGGAAATACGAAAAATCATGGACGAGGCGGTTGAATCCCTGGATGAGCAGCTTGAACTTGATTTTACCGATCTTGCGGATGAGGAAATACAGTTTGTTGAAAAAACGCTGTCACAATTTACCGTCAAGGCGGACTTTGCTTTACCGGCACCCAAGCAGGTGTGGGCGGCGGCCTCTTTCGGGCCGTATGCGGGGACGGACGGCAAATTTACCTTTCAAAAATACATGGACTCTTTAGGCGATAACGCCTTTAACACTTGGGACATCGCCTGCCGCGCGGCCTATTTGTCCGGCACTCCGGCAAAAAGTATCGTGAAAAGCGTTTTAGGGACGATAAATACTGACGGCATGGAACCAGGACAGGTACAGAAGCTGCGTAACAGCCTGGAGATAAACACGAAAACGATGGTGAGCTTTATGGCTAATGAGGCAAGGAATGCCGTCTATAAGGAGAATTCTGATATTATCAGCGGTGTGGTTGGACTTTCTACCCTCGATTTGCGGTGTTGTATTACTTGTGGAACTACTATTGACGGCGTGGAATATTCTAGTATTGCAAAAGCCCCAAAATTGCCTCTCCATCCGCAATGCCGCTGCCTTTGGCTGCCAAAAATAAAGGGGATGCCGGAGTATTTGCCTGGGGACGAGCGGGCTTCTTTCCAGGGGCCAGTCAAGGCTTCGCTAAAATGGAAAGACTGGTTAAAAACACAGCCGGATGAATACGCCCAGGAAATTCTAGGAAAGTCTAGGTTTGAAAGGTTCAAAAAAGGGGCGGATGTCGGTGATTTTACAGAAGATGGCAGGGTTTTAACCCTAAAAGAATTGGCCGAAAAATAGACTATTTATCTTTTTTGGGTCGTCCGGCCTTATCTATATCTTTAATTTTATCAATAACGTCATAATCATAGAAATTTGTCCGTCCGGCCTGCGCTTTCGGCTTTATACCATGTTTAAGTATTCTGGCCATGACAGCCTTCGGCTTTATATCCAGGTTTTCGGCTATTTCACGTATTGTCAGCCCTTCCATTTTCATATTATCGGTATAACATATCAAATAATTATTAGCAATATAGCGAAAAATACCTATTGATAAATTATTTGCTATATGGCAAAATATTTATATGGCACAATGTATTGTATGCGGAAAATCGTTTGAGGAGAAAAGCTATAAAAGCAATAAATATTGCTCGATGGCTTGTTATCGGATAGCCCAGAAGTCTGGCGTATATAAAAGGCCAAAACAGCCAAATACTGTATGTGAAGTATGCGGAAAGAGCTTTGTTTTAAGAGGAAACAAAAAGACACGCAAGGGAAATGTGAGTTCTAATAGATTTTGTAGCAGAACTTGTTATCTGAAATACCACAAGCAAAAACTATATAAACATATCTGTAAGTATTGCGGAAAAGAATTTGAAAAACCGGCTTTAACTGGCAGAAATACCTATGAATTTTGCGGCGATACGTGCAGGCGGGCTTATTTTGCTCAACGAACACTAAAAAAATGTGAAGTCTGTGGACAAGCATTTTATCCGTGGGCGTATGAAAATATTCGAGATCGCATTATTTTAGATAAAGAAGTACGGACTTGTTCTAAAAAATGTCGTAAATTATTGAAAAAACGAAATGAAGATATAAGGCGTGATAAAATATCATTGGCTTTTGGCGGAGATAAACACCCAAACTGGGCCGGAGGGAAAAACCG
>JAISWS010000076.1 GCA_031270725.1 Syntrophomonadaceae bacterium
AGGGCCCGGGGCGGTTGACCGGTGACACCCGCCTGCGCCGTTGCTCTGTGTGCGCCTGTAATATCCTCCGGACGCTGTGTTTTCACCATATCCCGTTTGCAAAGCACTACACTCCCTAACTCATTGGCCGTTTTTGTCTGCGGGGCGTTCCGTGCCTTCACCGGCTTCCGCGCCGCCTCCCAGCGGTTCCTGCTCCCCCTGCCTGCGAAGCCTGCGGCTTCTCCGTCACCCCCACTCTGGGTTCCCGGCACACGGTTACCTCTTCTTTCGCAACACCACAAACGCCGTTATGCCGCCTATAACAACTATCCCGGCTATGATTGCCAATACGATAACCCCCGAAAACTCCGTTGTCGCTTGTTGACGGCCAACGGTTTCCTCAACCGGGCCAGGTCCGGCGGCTTCTTCGTAATCGGCTATGTTGACAACTTCCGGCTGTTCTGTAGCGGCGGCCTGTGTTGGTTGAGGCGGCGGGTAGTCCATGCTGCCGTCCGCACGGCGCGGCCATACCACGTTGGTAAGGTCGCAGGTATTAGTTTTAATCAACGATTCAAATTGGGTTGCAAATTCTTTTCCCACTTTCATAATTGTCCCAAACTTTTGCGACGTGTCGTTGACGTACAGGTCAATATAGTCACCGTCTATGTATAGTAACAGATCAAAATATTCCTGCCCTTGGTCTTTTACAAACGACCAGTTGTATCGTACTCCGCAATCATGCTTATTATCAACCGATTCAATACAGGTTACCCTATAGCCGTATTCAGTTTTGGTTATATTTTTTATGATAAAACCACTCGTATCAAGGTTCTTCCCATTTGATATTATCACCGAATTATGGATCTGCATTTCTCCCCAGTCTAATTTATAATCACCATGCCAATAAAAAATCTTAGACCCGTCAGCTGATTCATCTTGATAGGGTAGCCAAAAAGATTCAAATTCAACAAGTATGTCCCGATCCTTCCTGCCCAGAACATCGGCATAATACGCAGGCACCCATAGCTCGTCGTCTTTACGATTGTGGTTAATCGCTATATCAGAGGAAAAAACATCGCGGGTATTAACCGGTATCAAATATTCAGCTTCAGCCCAATATTCATTACCGTCTCGTACAAAAAGAACAACTGCTTTAGAATCTTGTGTAGTCATATAAAAGTATGATGCCATATTTTTGCATACAATAACTTCCCCTTCGTCCAGAAATCGTATTTTGCCGACTGTACCAGCAAGTTCATATGGAGTTGTTCTAGTTGCCTTGAATTGCATCTCTTCAGAAAACACAATTGCTACTGTTAACACAACAAAAAAGCTTACTATAATAGCTTTGTTCATTTTGTTCCTCTATTTTTTTAAACGTGGTTGACTATGATAAAACGGGTTTTTTACCAAGTTTAATGTGAGTATGTCGCTGTTTACGATTGCCCTCTTACTCTCGTCCTTGACAAGCAAATATTCTTTTATATCGTTAGCGTTATACTGAACATCGTAATAACTAACATGGAGATGACTGGAAAATTCACGATATTCCATTTGCCCGTATCCACTCCTGCCTACCTTGCCGACAAGATCGCCGGGAGCTACTATAGCGCCGGGCATCAAATCGGGTATCAATTCGCTTAAATGCCCCAAAAGGTAAATGCCTTTCCCGTTCAGCCGCCCGAGAATAATCGTGTTTCCATAGGGTTCCAACCTCCCAACCCCCATCCCGCTTCCAATTACCTGCGCATGGATAAACGATCGTATTTCTTGGCCCTCTGTACCACGGAAATCTACCCCTTCATGGTAATATGGAGCCATATTTGTTCTGTTTACAATTTTATTAAACGGATAGGTAACTAATGCATACCGTCGTCCGTCGTTCCCCTTGTATTCCGGATCGCTTTGACGGTTATTTGGGTATTCACCATACAACGGCGCAAATCCCGGATTATCAACAACAGTTATTTCATGCGCAGTTCCTGGAGCAAACGTCTCCCCAAGATACGGATTGACTTCCAGTAAACCCAGAGTGTCAAAAATACTGAGGAAATAAACCGGGTTAAAATGCCACAGGCTTTGCGTGTTGTCAATGCCTTTTATGTCTTTTATCTTTTCCCAGATATCAAGGTTCGTTACTAGCTCTTTGATATGATTTAGGTTTTCTTCACTGTCATTTACGCCAATCTTCCGCAATTTGCCACGGTACTTATCGTTGTCTACATACAAATCTTTATTAAATTCAAACGGAATCTTGCAGGCCGTTTTCCGAAAATACTCAATAATGCGCCTGTTGTCCGGGTTGTTTCGGTTTTGATATACATTGTATAGCTCCGATCCGGTTGCGACGTTGTCATTGTCTTTGTCAATCTTGCTGATAAGCGGTTTAATGTCACATATTATGTCATTGTTCTCATCGTTCCATATCTTGAAAAAATCATCCCATACGAGTACATCTTTTTTGTATTTTGCTAACTCCTGTTCTTTTGCGGCAAGTTTCTCTCCGTTGAGGGTAAAATGTACAAACGGAAGCGTATTTTTCCGCGGATCATCATTTGTATAACCATATTCAATGGTCAAAGCGCTTTCCAACAGTATTATGTCATCATTATTTGATGCCGGTGTGGGATCGTACTCGTATAAAGAAAAATTTTGCTTATATATTTTAAAATCAGCAATTGATTCAGTAAGTGTAATACGCTTGTCATTAATGGCATATTTATTTTGTATCCAAAACGTCCAGTCGGGCAGGGTAAAATTAGCTGTGTTGGCAACCAACACCTCGTAACGGGCCTCGCTTTTGGCATTGTATTTAAATGTTTTCCCTTTTAGCTGTTCCCCGTCTGCCAGCAATTTTTTCTGTATGGTTTTACAATTTATATTGGTTTTGGCAGAGTCTGCGAAATTAATCCGCATCGCGGGGCTAAATACAATTATGTCAAACGTAAAGTTACCTGTAGTAATCGTACATTCCTTTTCTTTTTGATTGATACTCAGATCCTCCTCGCGAAAATATAAAGCAAGCTGTTTTATCCGCACCTGTACAGCTTCCTTATATTGCCCGTTCCCTATAGCGGAAGAATCTGAGGGTTCGACTATTTCAAGGACGGTATTTTTTGGCAGATATATTTTTTCCGAACCGGACTGAATCCTGCGGTAATG
>JAISWS010000082.1 GCA_031270725.1 Syntrophomonadaceae bacterium
AGCAAAAACCGTAGACAAGAAATAACTCCGGGCGGAGGGTTTTAAAAATGGTATAATAAAATTAAGTGGCCATATTGGTGCGGAAAGCGGTATGGTTTAGCCTCCAAGAAAGGAGGTGATGCCATGAGCGTATTTGAATCCTTATCACTAATGATAATGTTCGGGACGTTCATTATTTTACTTATAAAAGCAAAATAGCCGCCCCAGAACCAAGGATACGGCTATTTTTTATAAATAATAGCTGAGCCTGCCGCTTAACGCGGCATATGGCCACTTTTTATTATATGTTATATTATAGCTAAATTATCAGGGAAAGTATACAAAAATTTTTCAAGCGGGTATCTTTGGTGATAATGATATGACGGAATTGAGTGGTTTATACCCGTGTCGGGGACAGGGAGACGGGGCAAGGTTGTAAATGTGGATTGTTTCGTCACTTCGCCGTTCCCCGCGATGATGTAGCAAGCTATAGGGTGGTGGGCCAGTGGAGTTTGGTAGTTGAAACAAATAATTTATTTAAGGAGGGTAATCAATGTTAAGAAAAACTGTAAGGAATAAGCTGATGGCGGGTATGCTTTTTATAGCTATGGCCGCCGGAGTGTTCGCCGCGCCGGGTGCGGCGACGGCCGCTGAGTACGCTATAATGGGCGATACACCCTATGTGGGGAGCGGAACGTACGATCTGGGAACGGTTACGGTGAGAGCGCAGGGAGGGTCTTTAGATAAGGATGACGTGTTGATTATATCCCTGCCGCGGGATTTTGAAATACCGGATGTAAACGCCGTGGCGCTGGCTGACGGCAATCCGGTTCCGGGAACGGCGGGAGCTTTGCTGGTGGCGCCGCAGACTTATGAGGGAAGGACCAACGCTTTGTTTGATATAGTAGCCGGCGGAGCGTTGGTGATACAGCGCTATAACGGCGATAACGCCGTGCGGCTCTCGTTTGGGGGAACCGCGAACTTCTCGGGTTTCGAGGAGTATTTCTTTTATCTGTTTTTGCGGGGAATTACTGTGCCTTCGGGGATAAGCGGTGATATCACGGTGACTTTTACTTCTAACGGCGGCTGGGGAGACGGCGGCCAGCAGGTGGCGAAGGTCAGCGGTTCCGACTCTTTGACGGTGGAGGTGAGCGCGGGCGAGGCCGTTTCCTTTAGCGGGACGGAGTCCGCCCCGGTGAAGCTGACTTTTACGGAAAGCCACGCCGGAGCGCTGGCGAGCGGCGGCAAGGTGAAGCTGCGCCTGCCGGAAGGGTTTGCCTGGAAAAATCCGTCCGGCGGCTATAAGGCGGAGTACGCGCAAGGGGATATCCCCGGCCTGAAGCTGGAAGTGTCCGCCGATGGGCGGGAGTTTACCGCCAGCGCGGGCGCACAGGCCAGTACCCGGGCCACGGCTTTTTCGGTAACGGCGGAATTGACGACGAAGGACGCGAATACCGCCGCGCCGGGCAGCGTTTACGCGGCTTTGAGCGCTGAGGGCGGTGTGCGCCTGAGCCGGATCGAAAGCCTGAAAATAGGAGTTTTAGAGGAAGAAAAAACTCCCGAAGTAACGGCGCCGGAGGAAGAAGCCAAGACATATGTGTCGCTGTTTACTATTGATTCCGAAGCCTACAGCGTGAATGGGATAATAAGACAGCTGGACGCGCCGCCCTATATCAGGAATGACCGTACTTATCTGCCGGTGCGCTATGTGGCCGACGCTCTGGGGATTTCGGGGCAGGATATTATTTGGAATGAAGCGGAGCGGACCGTGACCCTGATCAAAGGCGCCAAGACGGTGCAGCTGACTATCGGCAGCACGGAAATGCTCGTGAACGGGGTGAGCGTACAGATGGACACCGCCCCGGAAATATACCAGTCCCGCACTATGCTGCCGGCTTCCTGGGTGGCGGGGCAATTCGGGGCCGACGTCCAGTGGGAGGCGGACTCGCGCACCGTGACTATCAGTTATTAGCCAGCCGCTGATATACTGAGTTGATATTGATATGTGAAATATTGACGTAAAAAATACTGATTATGAGAGATATTTATGTAAGGTAACGGAAAATTTTCGAGCGTTATCTTTGGTGATAATGGTGATTAATGATATTATGTAAACGGCAATAATTTTTATAATTGACCGGCGGGTCGGAATGGGCTATACTTAAAAGAAGATTCAAAATATAGATTATAAGGAAAGGAAGAAGAGAGGAACAGGTATGTTAAGAAAAATTATAAGTATGGCGCTGATATTGCTGGCCGGGCTGTTTTTCGCGGGAGCGCCCGCGGTGGCGGCGGAGACAGAGGCCAGCGGAGAAGCGGAAAGCGGACTGACGATAGAAGAGGCCGTAAATATGGCTCTGGAGTATAATAAGGATTTGAAATCACAGAAGATTGATATTGAGAAATCGCAGGAAATACGCGATCTGACGTCCAACGCGGTGCAGTTCATCCCTACTTCGCCTACCACCGACGCGGCTTATAACGCGTATATGGGGCTGGTACAGGCGGATATTTCCCTGCAAATGCTGAAAAAAAGCCGGTCTACGACGGAAGACCAAATCGCTTATTCAGTGCTCAGGACGTATCTGGATCTGCTGGGGGCGCTGGAGAATTACGATTATCAGCAAAAAACCATGGAATATGAGCAGCTCAGCCTGAATATCGCGAGGGTTACTTACGGGGTCGGAATGCTGAGCGATCTGGCTCTGGAACAGGCTAACGCCAAGTTTAAGGCGGCGCAGGCGACTGCCGCCGGAGCGGAGGTGTCGCTGACCGGAGCGTACCAGAATTTTAACAAGACGGTGGGACTGTCGCCCGAAGCGCGGCCGGAGCTGGCTGAACGGCCGGAATATTCAACTATAGATGTGCTGGCGGAGAATCTGGAAGCCGAAATCGGGCGCGTGGTGCAGCTGAATCCTCAGATATGGCAGTTGGACCAGCAGGTGACTTTAGCGCATCTGAACTGGGTTTTATATGAACCCAGCAGCGGGAACAGCTCGCAGTCGTCGTATACCAAGACGCTGGATATCGACAAGGCGGAGCTGTCAGCCGATAAAGCCCGCATCAGCGCGAAGGAAGCGCTGCGGAGCGTGTATAATTCTGTCAGACAGCTGGAAGAAAGCTATCCGGCGCAGCTGGAGAGTATAAAAACCCTGGAAAGTAATCTGCGCCTGACGCAGGTGAGGTATGACCTGGGCATGGCGACGAAAAGTGAGGTCAAAAAAGCGGAGCTGGATTTGCTGAATCAGCAGAAGAGCCTGAATTCCAGTATCTATCAGCATGAGTTGCTGAAAATCACTTTTTCAAAACCCTGGGCGGCCGGCGGCGCGTAATAAACATCGCGCGTCTGAATACGGTGCAGTGAAGGCGGCGCGGTTTACACGCCGCTTTTTTCTTGGGGTCAGGCGATCCGTGCCAAAATCAGTTCAAACGACTGTCCGCAGCTCATTTTTCCGCTCGCGAGTTCCAAACCGATACAGACAACATCATCATCCGAAAAATCAGCGTCAATATGATTCAATTCTAACAGCACCAGCATTACATAAGTGCCGACGCGCTTATTGCTATCCACAAACGGGTGATTGCGGACAAGCCCATAAACGATTTGGGCGATTTTCGCGGTTACGGACGGGTATAATTCCACACCGCCAAAAGTTTGCAACGGGTTTGCCAGAGCGGATTCAAGCAAACCCTCGTCGCGCGGACTCCGTCCAAGCCGCCCGTACTATCCAAAAGCCTTTTATGCAGATGTTTTATCTGCTCTTTGTTCAGGGTAATCATTTTGCCAATTCTTCAAACGCTTTGATATGTTTGGTCAGGATGCGTGAAGCCGCCGCCTCTACGCTCTCATTGTCCGCGACAGTATCTTGACGGAACAGGCCGTAATCCAAAAGGACATAGCGCGGCGCGTTGTTTTTCAAAATGAGGGCCGTTCCTTTTTCATCAACAAGGCGGGCAACTCTTGAAAAATTCTGATTGGCCTCCGAGATAGAAACAAGGTTTTCTATATTAATGTGCATGACTGACACCTCCTTGGGCAGTATAGCATGTTATTAGGATGAATGAAACCTAAAAAGGTTTATGGGAGTGGCTTTCAGACTCTCCAGCCGCGCCGCCGCCGATTACTTAACGCCCGCCGCTCCTGGGTCATGCCTTTGGCTTCCCGCTCCGCGCCCGAAATATTATTTGTCGAAAAACCGGAAATTTTTTTATATTTTCGCTTGCTTTTAAGAAAAGGGTATGGTTAAATTTAATAAATTGACCAACTGGTCGGTCAGTTTATCGCGAACAGCGATTCAGTAACACTGTTCAGAGTAATTTATGCTAAAGAGCGGAGGGAAAGTTTTGAGAAGGAAGTTGTTCTGCATATGGGGAGCATTGATGATGATAGTTTTACTGGCCGCCGGCTGCGGAGGCGGCGGCGGCGAAGCGACGGTAGTGGAAAACGCCGTGAACGTCAGCCTGGTGGCGGCTGAAACACGTGATATAGCGCAGGACGCCGCTTATACCGGCGTGGTGAGGGGAATTAACGAAACCAAGGTGCTGCCCCAGGCCAGCGGCCGCGTAACCGGCGTCAGTGTCAAAGCCGGGGATTATGTTACGCGGGGGCAGGTTTTGCTGACTTTAGACAGCAGCGATTATCAGGTGGGGATCAGGTCGGCTGAAGCGGCGGTAGCTACGGCGCAAGCAGGCTTAGCGGCGGCTGAAGCGGCGAAAAAAACCAACGATATAAGGCTGGAAAGCGCCCAAAAGACTTATGAACGGGCTTTGCAGCTGCACGCGGAAGGGGCGGTTTCCGATCAGGAGCTGGAGAACGCTAAAACCGCTTATGACAGCCTCAATACCGGAAGTATCGAGGCGGAAACAGCCAGAGCGCAGGCCGGGCTTTTATCAGCGCAGGCGGGGCTGGAAAAAGCGCGGAACGACATCAATAATTTTACGGTTACGGCGCCGATCAGCGGAGTGGTAGGCAGTGTTTCCATATCCCTGGGCGATACCGCCGGGCCGCAGAGCCCGGTGGCGTCTATAACCGATATTTCCAGGCTGGAAGTGGATGTTTTGGTAAACGAAGGGGAAATAAGCTATATTCGTAAAGGAGACCCGGCTCAGGTGAGCATAGAGGCGGCTTCCGCCTCTTCTTTTCCGGCGTCGGTGGATTCCGTGGGCAATGTTCCGGAAACAGGGAAGAACGGTTATATGGTAAAGGTGTTTTTTAATAACGCGAATAACGCGGTGAAATCGGGTATGTTTGCGAAAGTATATCTGAATACCCAGAGAAAAGACGCGGCGCTGGCTGTCCCTCTGAACGCGGTTTTATCAAAGCCGGGGCGGCAGGTGGTTTATATAGTTGATGAAGAGATGCGGGCCAGGGAAGTGGAAGTTACGGTCGGGATTAAAAACAAAGAGTATGTGGAAATTTTGTCCGGCATCCAGGCGGGGCAGGAAGTGATATATATGGGTAATTCTCTGGTTAATGAGGGCGTCCTGGTACAAGTCGCCGCCGGAGGTGAGCGGTAATGGGCCTCAGTAAGTTTTCGGTAAACCGGCCGGTAGCTCTTACCATAATATTAGCCATTGTTTTGATGCTGGGCGCTTTTACTTTTACTTCGCTGAAAGTGGATTTGCTACCGAACATGGATTTGCCTATCGCGGCGGTAATTACCAGTTATTCAGGCGCGGGGCCCGAGGAAGTCGAGTCACAGATTACCTATCCTTTGGAAAACAGCCTTAACGCTTTGAGCAATATAGAAACCATACAGTCAGAGTCAATGTCCGGTTCTTCTATAGTAGTGCTCCAATTCGGCTGGGGAACCAATATGGACACGACTATGAACGATATCAGAGACAGTTTGAGCCTGGCGGAACAGATGCTGCCTGACGCGGCGGGCAAGCCTATGCTCCTGAAACTGGATCCCAATATGATGCCGGTTATTCAGTTAGGGGTTTTTTCGGATAATATGTCTCTGGCTCAACTGCAGCAGATAGCGGAAGATACTATCGAGCCGCGTTTAAGGCACATACCGGAAATAGCTTCCGTCAGCGTCAGCGGAGGTCTGGAGCGGGAAGTGCAGGTACAGATAGATCCGGTTAAAATGCAGAATTACGGGCTTACTATCACTCAGGTCAGCCAGATATTGATGGCTGAAAATTTCAACGCCTCCGGCGGAAACGTAGTCGAGGGGGAGAGGAAATATTTTGTACGGAGTCTGCAGCAGTTTGAAACGGTGGACGATATAAAAAATGTGGCCGTTACGGCCGCTAACGGACAATCCTTGGTTTTGTCGGATTTTGCCGCTATCATAGACGGGTATAAAGACGATAATCAGATAGCCCGGGTCAACGGAATGCCTTCGGTGAATGTGAGCTGCTCCAAACAAAGCGACGCCAATACCGTAGCGGCATGTGAAGCCGTAAAAGAGGAACTGGATTCTGTCGCCGAATATTTGAAAGGGATGGGCGTGGATATTGATATCCACGTGGTGATTGACCAGTCGGATTATATAACGCAGTCTATAGCATCTACACAGCGTATGCTGGTGGAAGGGGCTATTCTGGCGGCAATAGTGCTGTTTATGTTTTTACGCAATTTCCGCAGCACTTTAATCGTATTTACCGCCATTCCCATATCCATTATTTCCACGTTTATTTTAATGTACTTCAACAATAATACATTGAATATTATAACTTTGGGAGGCCTGGCTTTAGGGTTAGGGAGGATGGTGGACGATTCCATAGTGGTGTATGAGAATATTTACCGCCACCGCTCCATGGGCCTGAGCATGAAAGAAGCGGCTCTAAAAGGCACCAGACAAGTGGGGCGCGCGGTTATCGCTTCTACCATGACTATTTTAGCGGTATTCCTGCCGATTTTATTTACGGAGGGCATTGCCGGAATACTCTTTAAACCGATGGCTATAACCATCAGTTTCGCCATTCTCTGTTCTCTGTTCGTTTCCCTGACGGTGATACCGTTTTTATCTTCGCGGTTTTTAAGCGATAAGTCGATGGGTTTTAACGAATACGCCGGTAAAGGCGCCAAAAGGTTCAGCGGCTTTTCCAGCCGGACAGGAAAGGCTATTGACAGTCTGGGAGAAAAATATAAAAGAGCTTTAAAATGGGCGCTGCGTCACCGGAAATTGGTGATAGCAGCCACCAGCGCCGCCATGATCGGTTCTTTAGCTTTTATCCCTTTGATAGGAGCGGAATTTATGCCGGCCATGGATTCCGGACAGATATCCGTGTCCATATCCAGCGATAAAGGGAATAAGCTGGAAAATACCGACGCTATCGTTATACAAATCGAAGAACGCCTGCGCCAGGTAGCGGAAGTGGATACGATTTTCAGCAATGTGGGCGGAGACGGAAATGTTTTTTTCAGCTCAGAAACGCAGGGGGACACTGCCGCTATTACGATTCAGCTGCTTAAGTCTTCGGAACGTTCCCGCGACGTAAACGCGGTGGCGGAGGATATACGCGGCAGAATAGCGGGGATAGCGGGAACTAAAATTACGGTAACCGTCTCTGACAGCAGTTTAGGAGGGGGCCTTTCCGGCGGCGCGCCGATCAATTTGCAGATTAACGGCGACGATTTGGAGCAGCTGACTTTGCTGGCGGAGCAGGTAACCGAGCTGGTTCGCTCCGTATCCGGAACCAGGGAGGTCAGCTCCAGCTTACAGGACGGAAATCCGGAAGTGCAAGTCCGTGTCTTGCGGGAGCGGGCGTCTCAGCTGGGACTCACCCCTGCGCAGGTGTCCACGGAGGTCAGGAATGCCCTGCAAGGTACGGTAGCCAGCCGTTACCGCGTCGGGGGAGATGAAATAGATATCCGGGTAAAATATGTTCCCGGAAGTTTTAACGACATGGAATCTTTGAGTAATCTGAATATACGCACAGGCCTGGGAACTCTGGTTCCGTTATACCAGGTGGCCGATATTAACATGGTTTCAGGGCCGACCACGATATCCAGGGTGGATCAGGTACGGCAGGCCCAGGTTAGCGCGTATTTGCTGAACCGTGATTTGCAGTCGGTTATCGGTGATATTCAGCTGAAATTAAATGAACTCACCCTGCCCAGCGGTTATGAAGTGAAATTTGCCGGCGCCCAGGAAGACATGATGGAAAGTTTTCAAAGCCTGGCCATCGCTTTGTTAATGGCGCTCATTTTGGTTTACGGAGTTATGGCGGTGCAGTATGAATCCTTTTTTGCCCCTTTTATTATTATGTTTTCGATACCCACCTCAATAGTCGGCGTGATCATTGGGCTGGTAATATCCAGGAGCACTTTCAGCGTTCCGGCGTTTATAGGAATTATTATGCTGGTGGGTATAGTAGTGGCCAACGCGATTATTTTTGTGGATTATTTACAACAGCTGCGGGCGGAAGGAATGGAGCGCGACGAAGCTATTCTGGAAACGGGACGTATCAGGCTGCGGCCTATTCTGATGACGGCACTGGCCACTATTTTCGCCATGGTGCCTTTGTCTTTGGGCCTCGGTGAAGGCAGCGAAGCCAGCGCCCCTATAGGCATTGTCGTTATCGGTGGGCTGACTGGCTCGACCTTTTTTACGCTTCTTTTAGTGCCGGTTATGTACAGTATACTGGATGACTGGCGCGATAAATTCAGAGCGAAGAATAAGCCGGCCGCGGTTGCCGGAGGAACCGGGGATTCAGGTATTTTATACGGCGGAGGTGAAAGCGCGGAAAAAACTGAGACGGAGGAATAGGCAAAAAGCCGGAAAGAAACGGATTCTAAAGAAGTAACCGATGGAGATAATGGTTAAGGAGGCAAAAATCATGAAGAAACCGAAGGAGGGCAAAAGACAGCGGATTATCGTGGCGGCCATAAAAATATTTTCCCGGAACGGCTACCATAATACCAAGATGGAGGACATAGCTGCCGAGGCCGAAATAGGCAAAGGGACCATTTATGAATATTTCTCCAGTAAAATTAATCTTTTTCAATCCATGTTCGAAGGCGGCTTGGAATATTATCACGCGAAGTTCGATACGGACAAAATGGAGATGCTGCCTTTCAATGAATATATACAGGTTTTGACGGAAGCGCACATAAAATTTTGTCTGGCGAATAAGGAACTGGCCAGAGTGCTGTTTCTGGAAAAGGAAGCGCCGGATAAAGAGTTGCTGGAATGGGTGATTAATATCCGCAGCGCCAAAATAGAAAATGTCAGAAAGCGGATCCTTAAAAGTATAGAGCGGCAGGAGATCCGTTCTTTGGACTCGTCGATATTAAGCTATATTATCCAGGCGACTATGATCTCTTTTGGTATTTCGATCATTGTAGAGGATAAGAACCTGGATCCGGAATATTACGCGGAAAAATACAGCGATATTATAATGAACGGGATAGGCCGCAAAGGCGCGGAAATGCCGTCGGGGGGGGGTGTATAGCCTTTTCTTTGACTTCATGAACTATAAACGTCAGGTTACGGGAACAGCTTCCGCCGCTTGGGAAGGTAAGCCACGTTCCGGAAATTTGCGCGTCTGTGGGCGAGATCTTCCGCAAAAGGTGATAAATGTTTGACTTTGGGTTGGGAATATATTACTGTATCAGGGTAGGCGTTAAAGCCTTTATGAAGAAATAATTTCCCGGCTTTTACGCGGGCAAAAGGCGTCTGTTTTTATACTATTTTCGGATACTGATACCTGTCCATTCCAATTACCCTTTATTTTACCCGGAAGGGCCAGGGAACCGGGCCAGCCGGAGCAACGCCCTGAAGACGGCGGGCCCGGCGCGGCGGAGGACGGGTTTACGGGTATTAGCGTTGGAAAGAGACGCGCCGCCGCGGTAAAAAAGGCGCCGGGAAGTTACAGCGGAGGGATGAATGGTTGTGCGTTCAGGTAAAGTAATGACGGTTTTCGGCACCAGGCCGGAAGCGATAAAGATGGCGCCGGTAATCCGCGCTTTAAAGGAGCGGGAGGATATCGAGACGCTGGTCGCCGTGACGGCGCAGCACAGGGAAATGCTGGATCAGGTGCTTAATCTGTTTAATATTAAGCCGGATTACGATCTTAATTTAATGAGAACGGGACAGGATTTGTTCAGTATTACCTGCGGGGTGCTGAACGGCCTGAAGGAAATACTGGAGAAAGAAGAACCCGGTTTGCTGCTGGTTCACGGAGACACCACCACGACTTTGGCGGCGGCTTTGGCCGCTTTTTATCTGCATATCCCGGTAGGACATGTGGAAGCGGGTCTGCGCACCCGCAACAAATATTCCCCCTTTCCCGAAGAAATGAACAGAACCCTTACCGGCAGCGTAACGGATTTACATTTTGCGCCCACCGATACGGCTCGTGACAATCTCATCGCGGAAGCCGCCGCGTTATATAAAATCTGGGTTACCGGAAATACAGTTATCGACGCTTTACTGCACACGGTTAAAGACGATTACGTTTTTGGACCGGAGTTCGGTAAAGTCGATTTTAATAAACGTCTGCTTTTAGTCACCACTCACCGGCGTGAAAACTGGGGTGAAAAAATGCGCGGCATTTATCGCGCTTTGATTGATCTGACCGAAGAGTTCCCCGGTATAGAAGTAGTTTTCCCCGTACATAAGAATCCTGTTGTGAGAGATGTAGCTTATGAGATGCTGGGAAAACGGAGCGCGTTTCATTTAATGGAGCCTTTGGACTACGAACCTTTCGCCAATTTGATAAAAGCCTCATATTTGATTCTGACTGATTCCGGAGGCTTACAGGAAGAAGCGCCTTCCCTGGGCAAACCGGTTCTGGTTTTACGGGATACGACGGAAAGGCCGGAAGCGGTAGCGGCCGGAACCGTGAAACTGGTGGGAACCGCGTATGACCGCATTTATGAGGAAGCTAAACTTTTGCTTAGCGACGAAAGTGAATATAATAAAATGGCGCGGGCGGTGAATCCGTATGGAGACGGTAAGGCGGCGGAGCGTATTGTGAATATCGTCGCTGATTTTTTATACGCGCGCCGGGGAGCGCAATTATAATTTTATAAATTAATAAAATAACCTTTTCTCAGGCACAATACTAAAGGGAGCCGCGCAAGAACGTTATGAATTTTTCCAATAAGGCGGTTTTCACACTATTCCCGGATACCCCGCGGGGCACAGGTCAAAACGCGGAAAACACCTTTGACGCCCCTTGCGGGAGGGCAGGCCGGTGGTGAGACTGACGTTTAATAAATAACCGGGGAAGGAATGGGATTTGGTTATGAATGATTATATTCAAGCGTTGCTCCAGACTTTAGCGGCGTTTGCGGGTTTGTTTATTTACGCGCGTATTTTGGGCAAGCAGCAGATGAGCCAGCTGACTTTTTATGACTATGTGGCCGGCATAACTTTGGGGGAAATAGGCGCCGCCATAGCTTTGGACGAAGGCGGAAGAATACTGTTGTATTTATGGATTTTGACCTGGTTTTTCATTTTGACCTGGCTGACCGGCTGGATAACGCTCAAGAGCCGCCCTTTGCGGAAGATTATAGAAGGGGAACCGGTAATATTGATCCACAACGGCAAGATATTAGAGCATAATATGAAGAAAGCCAGGTACAATATTGACGATCTGATGATGCAGCTGAGAGCCAAAGACTGTTTCGATATAAAAGACGCTGAATTCGCCCTCGCGGAAATTGACGGGTCTTTGACGGTATTGAAAAAATCGCAATCCAGACCGGTTACTCCGGCTGATTTGCAGGTTGATACGAAGTACGAGGGAATTCCCTCGGAGATAATTATAGACGGAGAAATAATATACCGGAATCTTCAGCAGAATAATCTGGACGAAAAATGGCTGATTGAGCAATTAAAGAATCTGGGATTTACAGATGCCGGGAATATCAGTTACGCTGCTTTGGACGCCGATAAAAATTTATATATTGACGAATATAGGGATAAACTGGGCAGCGGCGCCGCGGAGGTGGCGGATTGACAAAAAATAAAGAAAAACAGTAACTTTTTTAGGCTAAATTTCTTGTAAAAACTACAAGCTCTGTGTTAAAGTAAAGATATGCCTGTAGTAATAAGACTTAAGTCTTAGAGTTATTGTTTGGAGATGGATTGATGAACAGAGAACAGCCTTTAAAAAGAAAAGATTACAGTGCCAGTAAGCAGGCTTATTTGCTGGATCAGGCCATAGGGCAGGTGGTCGATAAGATTGACTTGGTGCGTAATGATATTTTTGCTGTCGCGCAGGAATGTGAGCAGCAACGTCAGGAAATGCAAGCGGAACTGCGGGAAATCGAAGATGAAACCGCCAATTTGAAAAATATTATGGAAGCCGCCGTGGAGAAAGAACGCGAAGCCCGGGTGCGGCTGATGGAAGTCAGCAGTAATTTTTATACATATTCGGAAGACGACATAAAATCGGCGTATGACGAAGCGCGCTTAATCCAAATAGAAGTTTTGGATTATAAACAGCGGGAAGTTTATTTACTCCGCCGCAAAGACGAGCTGTCAGCTTTGGCTAAACAGCTAGGAGCTATATCCGACCGGGCTGACGCGATGCTGAATAATACTCATATCGCTTTGCAGTTTCTTACAGGAAACACGGGTAAATTAAGCGAAGTCCTGAAAGGCTCTCAACATAAAGATAATATGGAAATGTGGATAATTGAATCTCAGGAATCGGAACGGCGCAGGATAGCCAGAGACCTGCACGACGGCCCGGCACAGACGCTGGCCGGCATTTTAATTCGTTTGGATTTGATAGAAAATATATCCGGCAGTGAAAATATATCCGGTTTTGTGGATGAATTGCATAAAGTGAGAGAAATGGGCAGGGAAAGCTTGGCGGAAATCAGAAGAATCATGTATAATTTAAAACCGACTTTTATGCAGGAAGAAGGCTTTGTATCCACAATTAAAGATTATTTTCAAAGCTATGAGGATAAGTATGATTTTCCCGTCAGGCTGATTACGGTAGGAGTGGTGAAAAAATACCCCTTACCTTTGGAAATAGCTTTGTTCAGAATTGTTCAGGAGGCGGTCAGTAACGCCCACAAACATTCAGGGGCCGCGGAAGCGGCTGTTAAAGTGGAAGATACCGGACGGCAGCTTACGGTTGTTATTAAAGACGGGGGACGCGGTTTTAATCCTCGGCATGCGAGCAATAAAAAAGACAGTTACGGTATTTTAGGCATGAAGGAACGGGTTGCGCTGTTTAACGGGGTTATGGAGATAGAATCTTCGGATGGATCCGGTACGCAGGTAACGGTGAAAATACCGTTAAATAGCGGAGGCGTTATTCTTCCTATGTTATAGTAAGCAAAGCGGCGCCTGCTGCCCGGTTAATTAATAAATGGCTGGAATTTCCGGCTGCTCAGTGTTTTAACGCGTTTGCGCGCGGAGTTTTGGATAGGATTGCGCTTGAATAAGAAGGAGGGATTATTATGAGCGATGTTATTAAAGTATTAATAGCGGATGATCACGTTCTGGTGAGGGAAGGGCTGCGCAAATTACTGGAGCTGGACCCGCTTATTGAGGTCATTACCGAAGTAGGGGACGGGCAGGGGGCTATAAATATAGTACGCAAGGCCAAACCGGATATTGTGCTTATGGACGTTAATATGCCGGGTACGGACGGAATTACCGCTACCAAGGTTATCAAAAAGGAACGGCCGGCCACTAAAATTATCGCGCTTACCATATATGAAGATGAAGAAGTGGTGGAAATGGTAAAAGCGGGAGTATCCGCCTATGTCCTTAAAGATGTGGCGGGAATAGAGCTGGTCAATACCATTCACAAGGTATCGCAGGGGGAAGTGGTTATCCATCCCCGGGTGGCCAACCGTTTAGTAAAAGAATTAAACCGGGACAATTATAATAAAAATGAAATACGCCTGACTAAACGGGAAAAGGACGTTTTGGATTTCCTGGTCAAGGGAAACTCGAATAAGGACATAGCCGAAGCGATGTTTATCAGTGAAAAAACCGTGAAAAATCATTTAACCAGCATATTTCGCAAGCTTGGGGTCAGGGACAGAACGCAGGCGGCGCTGTACGCCTTGAAAAATAACATTGTAGCCAAACAATAATTGACAGAAATTAACATAGTAACGGGGTTATTAAGCGGACCGCCGCCGGCATATTATTTATAAATAAGCTTAAAAGCCGGCAGGAGGGTTTACCGTGATTATTATGTTGAGAGTTCTGTGCTTATTGCTATGGCTGATAATCATGTTCTTCCTGATCCGCGCCCAGGCTGGCAGAGCGCGTGACGAACGCGGAAAAGTTAAACGCGCCAGTTCCAAGCGCCCTTACAAAACACGGTATCAGCAAAATAAATGACCTTTTTTCATTAAATAATGTATTTTTACGCCGGAAAATGATCCGGTTTTTTTTGTAATATTTTATAACCTTATTATTATTATAAAGGACAAGTTCGCGCTTCCGCCGGAAGCGGAATGAATGCCGGAACAGATCCGTTAAGGCTGGGAGTAAAATTTTCCGATTAATACATGACGGATGAAGTATACGCAGGGAATTGCCGTCAAGTTCAGCGCTTTGACAACGGCCTGATAAATTTGCTGAATTGACGTTTATAATTACTAGGCATGATTATTAATTTACAGTATAGTTATGATAGGTTAGTTGGGGAGTGCATATATGCTGGAGCGGTTTTTAGATTTATTATTCCCGCAGACGCGATGTTGTTTGTGTAAAAAGAACGGGCTGTACGGAAGCAGGAAGCCCTGGTGCGAAAAATGTATGGCGGAGTTGTACGCTTTGCAAAAAAGCTGTAACATTTGTGACAGGTGCGGTAAATATTTGGGATCGGACAGTTTGTTATGTCAGGATTGCCGGCGGCAGGAACCGGCATTTACGATTTGCAGGGCAGTTGGTCCGTATAAGGAAGCCAACCGTATTGTTATAAAAATTTTAAAGTTTTTGGGTAAAAAATCCGTCTCTTATACTATGGGAGCTTTGATGGCGGAGGTCGTGAAAAATGAAAAGCGCTATTGGCCTTTGGACATGATTGTTCCGGTGCCTTCCTCGTACCGGAGCATGGTGCAGAGAGGGTTCAGCCAGACTCTGCTGCTGTCGCAGCCCATCGGGAAAATATTAGAGATTAAAAATGTTGATAAAAATTGCTTGCTCAGGGATCAAAAAAACGCGCCGTTGCAGAAAGAACTGACCCGTGAAGAGAGGATCCGTAATTTGAGAGGGGCTTTTTATGTAAAGTATCCGGACAAAGTGGCCGGAAAAAATATTTTATTGGTTGACGATATATATACTACCGGTTCTACAGTGAAAGAATGCAGTAAAATTTTGTTAGCCGCCGGAGCCGCTAAAGTAGCTGTGATTACTTGGTCTTCCGGGGTAGGATTATGAAGGAAATGGGGTGCGCTGTATGGGAGTGGAATTGAGGAATTGTACGGAATGCGGGCGTTTGTTTGCGTATGAGGGAAGGAGTATATGCAACAGATGCCTGGACAGAGAAGACGTAAAATTTAGTATAGTGCGTAAATATGTGCAGGAGAATCCGGGAGCCAGTATCATACAGGTTGCGGAAGCGACTAAAGTTGACGAGGGGGTTGTTCTGCAGATGGTCAAAGACGGACGTTTGAAAGTCGGCGGTTACACGGAGGTAAGTAACTGTGTGCGCTGCGGCAAACGCATTTCCGAAGGGACTTATTGCGAAACCTGTTTAAGCCTTATAAATAAGGAGTTAAAAATGGCTATTGAACCTTTGGAAGAAGGCGATGAAAAAAGCCCGAGCGCAAGGACCCGACAGGATAAAATGTATGTGCGGCACAAAAAACAAAAGACTTAAGACCTATAAAATAATAGTAAATAATCCCTTGAATTTTCCAGCTAATAGTTAAGAAATAATTAGTATATTCAAGTAAAAAGCCCGTAAATTAAAAATATTTTATTTCAACGTGTTCAAGTGTTTGGGGCTTTCCGGCGAACATATATATATGAATTTATATGTTAGGGGAGAACACAAATGATTATCTCAAGAACGCAAGTACAAAATCTGTTGAGAGTTTATGAACCTAATAATATCACAAACCCTAATGCCAAAACGGAGCCGATAACTAATACGAGAAAGGCGGATGAGGTTGATATATCAGATCAAAGTAAATTAAAACAACGGATATTGCAAAATATAAATAAGGTGAGTCCAGTGCGGGAAGAGAGAGTCGAGCAGTTAAAGAGCCAGTTTAACAAAGGGTCTTATGAAATAAAAGGGGATAAGGTAGCTGAAGAAATGATTTACAGGCTGCTCACCGACGAATTAGTTTAAGAAGGCGGGAAGATTATGAATAACCAGCTCATAGAAGAATTCATTGTTTTTATCCGCAAGGAAGTTAGTGTTATTGACGATTTGATCAGCGTCGGACTGACAAAGCAAAAGACTCTAATAGCCAATAATATTGAGCAGCTGAATATTATTCTCAATGAAGAAAACGCTTTGATAGCAGATTTTAACCGTCTGGAAAGCGGACGGTACCAGATACAGGAGCAGTTAGCTTCATTTTACAATATGACGGCGAGCGCGGCGACGGCGACCGGGTTAACCCCCAAAATCAAGTCAGATTATAATAAGCTGGCGGCTGATTTGGAGGAAGTGATAACACAACTTAACAAGGCCGTGACGCGTCTCAGAGAAGTCAATCGCCATAATGATGAACTGGTTGGGTTCTCTTTAGATTATCTGGATTACTTGAGGACGATTTATGAAGGCGATGTTGCGGGGGTTTATTCTTGCAACGGCCAGCCTACTGATGGAAGAACCTATTTGAACGGCTTAAAAATGCTGGATTGGAAAGTATAAAGCGTAAAGGAGTTTACCAATAATGAGTTTCTTCGGGTTAGAAATAGGCAAAAAGGCGATTATGACGAATCAATCCGCTTTGACGGTTACCGGACATAATATCGCCAATACAAGCACTACAGGCTACAGCAGGCAAGTAGCCGGGTTGGTTACAACCACTCCCTTGCACGCCCCTTCTCTGACAGGCAATAACAGAATCGGGCAGGTAGGGACCGGAGTTGATATTGACGCTATATACAGAGTAAGGGACGCTTTGGTTGACAAACAAATTCGCTATGAAAATCAGTTTGGCGGGTACTGGGATGAAGTACAATCCACGCTCGCCAGGATGGAAGTTATAGTTAATGAACCTACTTCCCAGGGGTTAAGGGAGGTTATGGATCAATTCTGGCAGGCATGGGAGGAATTGGCCAACAGCCCGGAAAGTACCGCGGTCCGGGCCGTGCTGGCAGAACGCGGAGGGGCGTTGACTGACGCTTTTCAGCATACGTATAAACAGTTACAAACGTTGCGGGAAGATTTGAATTTGAATGTGAAAGTAAAAGTCGATGAAATTAACTCTTTAGGACAGCAGATAAGCGAGCTGAATTTAAAGATACTGACGATTAAGAATTCAGGCAAAAGGCCTAATGATTTAGAAGATAAACGCGACCTGCTTTTGGATCAGCTCAGCGAAATAGTTAATATAGATACGAAATTTGATGAATACGGCTCGGTTAATGTCAGGATCGGCAACCGGTATCTGGTGCAGGGCATGGATATGTATAACTTAGATACTTTAAGAGACAACGAGGGGATGTATATGGTGGTCTGGGAAGCCGACAAGGTCAGAACCCAGATTACTTCAGGGCAGATCGGGGCTTATCTGGATGCCAGGGGGCGCACCAGCTTGCCTCAGGAAAAGGAACCTTCCCAGTACAAGGAGATTGTGCCTCAAATGATGGAAGAATTAAATTCTTTAGCCAAAACTATCATAATTAAAACCAATGATATTCATGAAACGGGGTTTAGCCTTAATAATCAGACCACGACCGCGGACGGAACAGGCTTTTTCGCTATGCCTGCCGATCCGGTGGATCAGTTTATTAATTGGGCGGAATTTATACAGGTGGCGGACGCTATAGCCAATGACTCCAAAAATATTGCCGCCGCCGCGGAACCGACCTGGGGGCTGGTCAATTCGGTGATAACTCAAACCAACGCGGGCGACGGCAAGAACGCCCTGCTCATCGCGCAGCTTAAACAGGATTTAAATATTGCCGACAGCAGCGTTACAACCGGCGCTGTCACGGTAACGCCCAATGCGGATATCAGTTTCTCGGTTGTTTATGCCGGAGCCAAAAATAATATTACGGTTACCGGTGCTGTATACAGCGATTTAACAGGAATGGCGGCGGCTATCCAAAGTGAAATTAACGCGGTCAACCCTAACTGGGGAATAACGGTGGGAGTAGACGGCGGCAGTTTGAATTTTTCTTCATCTGATGTGAATTTTAACGGCATTAGCGATTTAATAATAAACGGGAGTAATGTAGGGAGTTTTCAAAACCTGATGATTCACTCGGTGACGGCGGATGATTACTGGCGTTCGGTGGTGGCGGATCTGGGAGTGGAACAGCAGGAGGCCACGCGCATGAATGATAATCAGGCTTTAGTAATAGCGGAGCTGGTCGATAAAAGAGATTCAATCAGCGGGGTGTCTATAGACGAAGAGGGAACCAATATAGTAAAGTTCCAGAACGCTTATAACGCGTCAGCCCGCTTTATAACCACCATAGATGAAATGCTGGATGTTTTAATCAGCCGCACCGGCGTGGTAGGGAGGTGATTTAGATGACTGTACGTATTACCAATAACATGATGATTAATAAAACTAACCGGCACATAAATGAAAATTATCGACGGGTTAACACTTTATATGAACAATTGGCCACTACCAAAAAGTTAAACCGCCCTTCCGATAATCCGGCGGGAGTGGTGAAATCGCTGCGCCTGAGGTCTAACATAACTGAAAGTGAGCAGTATGTGGAAAATATTAAAGAAGGTTCCAATTATATTGATACTATTGATAAAGCTTTAGGTGAAATCGGGGAAGTTATTCACAGGATTCGGGAGCTTACCGTCGAGGCTTCCAACGGACCGAATAATACCATTTCTTTGGACGCGATAGCCAAAGAAATCGCGGAACTGAGAGATCAGATAAGCTTGGCCGCCAATACGGCGTATGGAACCAAGTATGTGTTCGGGGGGACTAACGTGACCCAGACTCCCTGCGGAGACGATGCCTGGTTCGGCAATAATAAGGATTTGATAATTGAGATAGGGCCTTTAGTTACTGTTTCGATTAATATAGATATGACCGGATTTTTCGGCAGCCCGGCTCCGAACGCGGGGGATGGGGGTATTTTCAGCGTTATTGACAATGTCTTAAACGATATAGGGAATGAGGATTTTGAGGCTATAACCGGAAATATAGACGTCATAGAAGAGAAAATAGATGAAATGCTCATGAAACGGTCGACTTTGGGCGGCCGGTATAACCGTCTGGAAATGCAGATGAACCGTCTGGAAAGCACCATAGTGGATTACGAATCCCTGAAAGCGGCAGTGGAAGACGCGGATATGTCTGAAGTAATAACTAAAATAAGTATGCAGGAAAGTGTGCTTAAAGCGTCTTTGGAAACGGGAGCGCGTATTATTCAGCCGACGTTGTTTGATTTTTTGAGTTAAGGTAATTAGTAAGCTGAGAGGCAATGGTGATAAAAAAAACGGATAATTACTAAGCGCTTATAAGGTGTGTGTGGAACATGGGACTTACAATAAATCAGCAATTTGCGAAAATCGGGTTAAAAATAGTGAAGCCCAAACTGACGTTAGAGCGGATACCGCCGGAACTGAAAATGGAGAGAAAGCCTGGCAAGCTGGAAATACGTTCTCCTCGGCCGGTGTTGCACATTGATCAGACGGAGAGTTTTGCCGATGCTGGATTGATGACCTCAGAGAGGTTTCATGATTATTATGCGCAGGTGGCCTATTCTGACGCTCTTTCCGGGATTGCCCGCAGAGTTCAGGAAGGCAAAGCTCTGTCTAAGTTTGAGAAGGGGATGAATATAGGGAGAGTAGCCTGGAACCGCTTAAATCCCGGCTATAAGTTCGCCAATGTCAGAGCGATTCCTAAACAGCCGCCCAAAACTTATTTTGAGGTTTCTCCGGTAGAGATATCTTATGAAGCGGGGACTATTGTTTTTGAGTTTATTCCGGGCAGAATAGAAAGTAATTTTCAATGGGGCAGTGTGGAAGTTTATATGCAACAGATGAATTCTATTGACATAAGCTGGGAAGAAGAAGAACAACAGGTTGATATAGTAATTTGAATGATAATTTATGAATACTGTGTGACGCGAGGAGTGGAAAAGGTCTTGGACAATGACGCGAATGAGATAAATGAAGAGATTAATTATTTAGTCTTTAGTGACGGAATACCGGGATTTCCCGGGGACAAAAAATTTATCATTATGCCGGTTGATGAAAAAGGGCCTTTTTATTATTTGCAGTCTCTGGATACCGAGCTTTGTTTGTTAATCGCGGATCCGTTCGTATTTTTCCCTGATTATCAGATTGAGCTGCCTGACGAACATGTACTCAGTTTATCTAAAGGCGATGAGCAGGACAGCCAGTTTGCGGTTTATGTTATACTGACGTTAGAAGAGGATTTTAAGAAGACTACGGCTAATTTATTGGCGCCTATTATTGTAAACGCGGTTACACGCAAAGGGATTCAATATATACCGCCGTCTTCCTCATATACAACCAGACACGCTATTTTTGAGAAAGTTCAATCCGCGTCCCCATCTGTTGGGAGGGAAAAGTAGATGCTGGTTTTGAACAGGAAAAAAGGCGAGTCGATAGTTATAAGTGATAATATAAAAATAAGCGTTTTGGAAGTGCAGGGAGAATATGTGAAGCTGGGAATTGACGCTCCTAAAACGATAGAAATATTTCGCAAAGAAGTGTATGAAGAAATTGTTGCCGTCAACCGTGAAGCGAGCCAGAATCTTAATTTGCTCAAAGAACAGCTGAACGCTGTGCAGGAATTTTCAAAAAAACATGAAGAAAAATGAAGGCGGACTACATTCGTTGTATTGTGAGTTGTATTGTGAGTTGTATTGTGAAAGGAAGGGATAAATATGACATTGCGTATAAGTGGCCTGGCAAGCGGAATGGATACGGAATCCATTATCAACCAATTACTGAACGTAGACAAAAATAGGCTGGTAGACCGTTTTTACCAGCAAAAACAGACTGTTCAATGGAAACAGGAGGTTTACAGAGAAACCAATATTAAAATGCTGGCGTTGCGCAATGCTGCGTTTGATTTACGCTTGCAGGGGTCGTTCCAAGGGAAGAAAGCGGAAACCAGCAATGCGGATGCCTTAACCGCCAAAGCCGGCAATAACGCTTTAAGCGGTGCTTATTCGCTGGAAGTATTGAGTCTGGCTGCCGGAGCTTTTAAGGAACTTAGCCCGACCGCCAATTATGTACACAGCGGCGGAGACAAGAAATTTACCGTTACCGGGGAAAAAGGCAACGCGGAGATAACGGTGACTGACGGGCAGACGATGAAAGACGTGGTCGCCAGCATTAACGCCGTCTCCGGACAGACCGGAGTGAAAGCCAGTTACGACTCCGGGGTCAATAAAATATTTTTAATGTCGGATGGTACCGGCAGTGCCGCTAAAATATCCTTAACCGATACCGATGGTTTTTGGAGCGGTGCGGGAGTTGCAATTGCGGATTTAGCGGAAGTGACAGGGACTGACGCCAAAGTTAAATTTAACGGCGGTTCGGAATTGACTTTCTCATCCAACCAGTTTACTCTCAGCGGGATTGATTTTACTATCAAAAAAGCGAATGAGACTACTAATGTGATTGTCAGCAACGACGTTGACGCGACGGTTGACAAGATAAAGGCTTTTGTGGAAGCGTATAATAATACGGTCAGCTTTATGGGTGATAAGATAGCGGAAAAACGTGACCGGGATTATTCGCCCTTAACGGAGGCGCAGAAAGAAGCGATGACGGAAGATGAAGTGAAGCTGTGGGAAGCGGCGGCTAAAAAAGGGCTGTTAACGGGCGATTCTTTATACCGGAGTATTTACAGCGATCTGCGCTCAGTCGCCACCGGGTATGTTTCCGGCTTGGAGCAAAGAGACGCCGATGGTAAAATAATAAAAAATTATAACAGCTTGAGTTCCATCGGTATCACCACGTCGGACTATCTGGACAAAGGGAAATTATACATCGATGAAGATAAATTAAGGGCCGCTTTGGAAGATGACCCGGAAGCGGTGCAAAAACTGTTTACCAACACCTCGGATGAGGCCGGAAAACTTGGTTTAGCCAGCAGGATTTACAACAGCGCGAGCGCCGCGATGCAAAAGATAACCACCAAGGCCGGTTCCAGCGACGCTGTGGTGGACATCAGTAATTTCGGCAAGGAAATCAGCAGGCTGGACAGCCAGATGAGCGCCGGAGAAATAAGGCTTCAAAAGCTGGAAGAAAAATACTGGGCGCAGTATAGCGCTATGGAGACCGCTTTAGAGACATTACAGCAAAAATCCGACTGGCTGACGCAGCAGCTGGAACTGTTAACCAGTTAAATCCCGCGGAGTAAATAAAAAACAAATGAATAATAGAAAAACGCGGTTTCCCGGCGCAGAAAATTTAAAGGCGGCGCGGGAAGCCGTTTTTTTACGGGAAATAAGCTTAATAGTTTTATAAATCCGGATTTTCAACTATCCAGGCTTTTGTTAAAGCCAGTCCTTTTTCCAATGAAGTTTCAGGACGCCATTGCAGCAGCTTTTCAGATTTAGCGTAGTCGCATTTCAATTTTTGAATCTCGCTTTGCGGATGTATGTGCTGGATATGATTTATCAGCTTAGGATCGTCGGCTATTAATGCCGCCAGTTGGTTTATGGACAGGTCTTCACCTAAGCCGGCGTTTAATATTTCTCCGTTGCTCCGGTCGCTTAACCCGGCTTTGGTGACAAAAGCGGCGCAGTCTTCCACGAAAAGCAGGTCACGGGTCTGGGCGCCGCTGCCGTAAATATTAAGTTCTTTGCCAGCCAGAGCTTGTTTTATGAAGATGGATACTACGCCGCCCTCACCGCCGGATTTCTGAAAAGGGCCGTAAGTATTGAAAGGCCGGAGTACTACCGCGGGCATACCATAAGCGTGATAGTAAGACAGGGTCAGCGCTTCCCCGGCTAATTTACTGGCCGCGTAAGGAGAAGCGGGTTTTACCGGACTGAGCTCCGATATTCCATTTTCGTTCTGACTGCGATCATAGACCATGCAGGTGGACATAAAAACGATTTTGGCCAATTGACTCCGGCAGCATTCTAAGATATTAAAAGTACCTTCAACGTCATTGCTGAAAGTAGCGCGGGGATCGTCAATGGAATCCTGTACATTAATGCTGGCGGCCAGATGATATACTATATCAAACTTTTCGGTAAAAACATCTCTTAAAGCCGTCCGGTTTTTTATATCTCCTTTAATGAATTTAAAAGAGGGGTTGCCGCTGAATTCTTTTATGTTTTCCGTACGTCCGTTGGACAGGTCGTCGAAAACCGTTACCCGATGACCTTCCTCAAGTAATTGCCTGACCGCCCAGCGGCCTATAAATCCGGCGCCTCCGGTTACCAACATTCGCATTTATTATACCTCCCGCTTTTTGAAATGGACTAAAGGTTTCAGTAAATCAATTGTTTGCTCCGGAGTTAAAGGAGTTTCCAGCTGGGAACTGTAAACGCCGGCCTCCGTTTTTTTAGCGTTTTTATAAAGTTTCAATCCCTGTTCGACGGAGCGGTAAAAGGGCAGAACAATAAACATCGACGGAGTTTCCAAAGTGCGTTCGCTTTCTTCCCCGCTCATTAATTCCTCAAACATTTTTTCTCCCGGACGCAGGCCGATTTCTTTCACGGGGATGTCTAAAGCTGACATTTTAATTATACTTTCGGCCAGGACGCCGATAGACAGGACCGGCATTTTCAAAACGTAACACTCACCGCCTTCGGAATGGCTGAGGGCTTCCAAAATCAAATCCACCGCCCGTTCGGCGCTCATAAAAAAACGGGTCATATTGGGGTTGGTGACGGTAACCGGCCCGCCCCGGCGTATCTGGCGCTTAAAAAGAGGTATCACCGAGCCGCTGCTGTTTAAAACGTTACCGAAGCGCACCGATAAAAATTTTATCTCCCGGGGCCCTTTAGTTTCGTTGGCTGCTATAATCAGACGCTCGGCCAATAGTTTACTGGCGCCCATAGTGTTGGTAGGTCCGGCCGCTTTATCGGAGCTGGTGTAGAGTACCGCCCGGACGCCTTGCTCGATGGAGGCTTCGATAATATTCTGGGTACCCAAAACATTAGTTTTTACCGCCTCATAAGGATTATATTCACAGGCCGGTACGTGTTTTAAAGCCGCCAGGTGAAATACGTAATCAATACCTTCCGTTGCTCTCTGAAGGCGCTCCTTGTCCCTTACGTCGCCTAATAAAAAACGCAGGCGGCGCCTTGATTCGCTGAATTTTTGTTCCATGCGGTATTGTTTATACTCATCCCGGGATAATATACGTACGGTTTCGGCGCCGCTCTCAAGCAGACGCGCTGTCAGAACCTGGCCTACGCTTCCGGTACCGCCGGTGATAAGAAATTTTTTGTTATGCAAATATGACATTATGTTTCTCCTTTGTGATTGCTTTTAATTTTATGTAAAAAATCAGTATTTTTAAGGTATATGACAGGGCTTTAACTACGCAATGAAAAATATAAATAAACGCTTTGAATATGCCTCGCGTATACATTAATACTATTCCCGGATAATTTACAGGGTACAGGTCAAAACGCGGACAAATTTTTATCCACGCTGGGGAAAATAGTATAATACCCCCTTTTGCCCCTATCAGGCCCTCCTCCCCGCG
>JAISWS010000088.1 GCA_031270725.1 Syntrophomonadaceae bacterium
CTGTCAGTTCAAAAATTACTCGCCTGAAAAAATATAAAGGGAGTGTTATCATGACGATACTTATTGAAAACGCTGTTATTTTACCCATGACTGGCCCGGAAAACGTGATTGAAAACGGTTATATTACCATCGAAGGGGAGCGAATCACGGAAGTAGGCGCTGGCAAGCCCACTCCCGGAGCATACGCCAAAATTATCGACGGTACTAATAAAGCTGTCATGCCGGGGTTCATAAATACTCATACCCACGCCGCCATGACTCTTTTACGGGGGTACGCCGACGACCTGCCGTTACAGGAATGGCTGCAAACTAAAATCTGGCCTTTAGAGGCCAAATTTAATGCTGAACATATTTATTGGGGAACTATGCTGGCCATTGCCGAAATGATAAAGTCAGGCACCACTACTTTTGCCGACATGTATTTTTTCATGGACGAAGTAGCCAGGGCGGTTGAGGAAACAGGCGTCAGGGGGGTATTGGCCCGGGGGCTCACCAGCGGGCGCGGTTCGGATAAATCGGTGGAGGAAAACCTGGCCTTACATAAAAAATGGCACGGAAAGGCACAAGGAAGAATAAGCGTATTTTTGGGGCCTCACGCTCCTTATACCTGTTCCGCTGATTTTTTACATTATCTGAGTGAGCTGGCGCAGAAAGAACAGATAGGGATTCATATCCATTTAGCCGAAACCAAAAAAGAATGCGACGATATTATGAAACAGCACGGCAAAACCCCCATCGCTTTGGCGGAAGAAGCCGGACTGTTCAAAAACAAAGTGATTGCCGCGCATTGTGTTTATGTAACCGAAGAGGATATAAAGACTCTTAAAAAATATGGAGTCGGAGTCGCCCACAATCCTGAAAGCAACATGAAATTATCAAGCGGCGTCGCTCCGGTACCCGCTATGCTGGAGGCCGGAATAAAAGTAGGATTGGGTACAGACGGCGCTTCCAGCAATAATAATCTCGATATGCTTCAGGAAACGCGCTCCGCGGCTTTGCTTCATAAAGTGTCCACCATGAAGCCAACATCACTGCCCGCTTATCAGGCCCTGGAAATGGCCACCGCCAACGGAGCGGCAGTCATCGGGCAGGAAAAAGAAATCGGCCGTTTGGTGCCCGGTTATAAAGCGGATTTGATTATACTGGATCTGGATGTTCCTCATATGACGCCTTGTTATGATATATACGCCAATATTGTATATTCGGCGCAGGCGTCCGATGTACTGACTGTTATGGTAAACGGCGGCATACTCATGGAGAACCGCGTTATCAAAACCTTTGACGAAAAAAAACTTCTAGCCCATTTCCGCAAAATAGCGCGCGATTTATTGGCTGGTTAAACGCCGGCCAATATTCAGGAAAGAACCGCGTGAACGATGGGGAGCCCGGACGCTGCTCCGAAATGCTTATAACGCCTTTCGCCGCTCGTCGGCCGCTTCTTTCGTTTACCGTGCGTATGGCCAAGCTCTTCTTTGACCGGCGCGGCCAACCGCTTATAGTAGGCTACTCTCCCTCGACGCGGAGAAAACCGCGTATAACTTCCTGGCATGTTATTCGGTTCGGCCTGACAAAAGGGCGTAACTGATTGATTGTTTATGCCCCGAAGGGGTAATTGATTGATTATGAAAATTGTTTCACTGTTTAACACGGTCTGTCACAACCCCCTTTTTGAAATATACCCTGTAAAGTGGGCGCTTTTCCGTAAATTAATTTCCTTGTTTATCGCGCCGGGCTGGAGTATAATACCTTTGCCGGTAATTACGTTTCGCGCGGCATCCGCCTTAAATTTTATACCGGCCAATGGCGCCGAATGGGTGCCTGTGTTTCCAAAAACACGATTTGAAAGGTTATGACGCCGCGATACGTGGAAAAACGGAAGAAGCCCGTACACGCGGTTTTCGCGAGACAGGTTGTGAGGATTTATGAACGCTTATACGCGCTTTTCCGTCTTTATGGCGTTGAAAAACAGCTGAAAAACATCTTGTAAAACAGACGCGGTCTGTTGCATAATAGTAAAAGCCATCAGTTTGGGAAAATGAAACGCGGGAAGGGTTGAAGTATTGTCAACAGATCAGAACGCCACTCCGTTATTCGACGCGGTTAAAAATTATATAGAGGAAAAAGTTATACCGTTCCATGTCCCGGGCCACAAACAGGGCAAAGGCTTGCCGGAGCTGAGGAATTACGTGGGGGAGCGTGTTCTGCAAATGGACGTTAACGGAATGAATGACCTGGATTATTTAAACAACCCGGCCGGAGTCATATTGGAAGCCCAGAATTTACTAGCTGACGCTTTCAGGGCGGAAGAAGCGTTTTTTCTGGTTAACGGGACGACAGCGGGGGTTCAGGCTATGATTATGAGCGTCTGTGATCCCGGCAGCGAAATAATTATTCCCCGTAACGCCCATAAATCAACGATAGGGGGCATAATTCTCAGCGGCGCCATGCCTGTTTACGTATATCCGGAAATAAATCACGATATAGGCCTGTCGATGAATGTGACTCTGGAAAACATTTACCGCGCCATACAGCGGCACCCTCACGCTAAAGCCGTATTCCTGCTGAATCCTACTTATTATGGACATGCCTGTGATTTGAAAGCCATAGTGAGGATTGCCCACGCGCATAATATGGCGGTACTGGTGGACGAAGCCCATGGCGCTCATATGTCCTTCCACAACACTTTTCCGCTTACCGCTATGGAAGCGGGCGCTGACATGAGCGCCGCCAGTTTGCATAAGACCGCCGGTTCCCTGACGCAAAGCTCGGTTTTATTAATGAGGGGGAACATGGTAAATACGGATAAAGTCAAACAAACGCTGAATTTAAGCTGTACTTCCAGCGCGTCTTACCTGCTCATGTGTTCCTTGGATATTGCCAGGAAGCAGCTGGCCACCAGGGGCGCGCAAATATTGGAAAACACCCTGCGGATGGTTATAGGTGCGCGGGAAAAGCTAAATGAAATTCCCGGCGTCTACGCTTTTGGCAAGGAACTGACAGGTACGCCCGGTTGTTTTGACTGGGATGAAACCAAGCTGGGCATAAATTTAAGCTCTTTGAGCTGCAGCGGTTATCAGGTGGAAAATAAATTACGGACAGAATTTGGAATCCAAATAGAAATGTCCGATTTAAATAATATTCTGGCTATTTGCGGCATGGGCGACCAAGAGGAAGATTACGCTTTGTTAATAAACGCGATACAAACGATAGCCTCACAGAGCCGTTTGGGTGAAAAACGGGCTAATATCGCTATTCCGGCCTTTGCCGATATGATAGTCTCCCCTCGCGACGCTTTTTACAGCAACAAAAAAACGCTTCGTTTGGAGGATGCATCGGGAGAAATCGCAGGAGAAATGATAATGGCTTATCCGCCGGGCATTCCGGTCATTTGTATGGGGGAAAAAATCACCAAAGACATCATTGATTATATAAAAATCCTGAAACAAGAAAACTGCGCTTTGCAAGGACCGGCAGACCCGCGGTTGGATTATATACAGGTTTTGGGCAGCGCTTGATTTAATCTTTGCCCGGGTCGCCGTTCAGAATAAAATTGTATTATTTTAAACTATTTTATTATTTTAAGACAAAAATCATTAAACTTTTTTTTGTTTTATACGATAAGAACCTAAAGGTATTTAAAAAATGACAAATTACAAAAATTCAGCGGTTGATTTAAAAAAAAGGGAGGATTTGAATGTTACGGTCTCTTTATACGGCCAGTTCCGGAATGTATGGGCAGCAACTGAACATTGACACTATCGCCAACAATATGTCTAATGTAAGCACCATTGGTTATAAAAAGCAAAGGATTGAATTTCAAGACCTGATATACCAGCAAATCAGAAGACCGGCCGTGACCGATACCGTACAGGAACCTTTGGGTTTGAGCGTTGGTTTGGGCGTGAAGCCGGCGGCCAGCAACACCCTGTTCATGCAAGGCAATCCTCAGGATACCGGTAATTTATTGGACGTATGCATAATAGGGCAAGGATTTTTTCAAGTGGAAGCGCCGGGTTATGATGATCCGGTTTTTACCAGGAACGGAGCTTTCAAGATTGACGCTGAAGGGACTTTGGT
>JAISWS010000133.1 GCA_031270725.1 Syntrophomonadaceae bacterium
TGGGGTATAAAATGAGTATAATTTTAACGTTGATTATTATTGCGGTTCTGGTGCTGGTTCATGAATGGGGGCACTATATAGTAGCGCGTAAAATAGGGATACCGGTTCATGAATTCAGCCTGGGCTTTGGGTATCGCCTTTATTCGTTTAAAAAAGACGGAGTGGTGTTCTCAATCAGGGCGGTGCCTTTGGGAGGATTTGTACGTTTAGCCGGAGAAGAAGTGGCTGACATGGAGGCCCCTGGAGGATATTTCAACCGTAAGCCTGTAGAAAAAATAGCGGTTTCTATTGCCGGCCCTTTAATGAACTTTGTGATAGCTATTGTTATTTTTATTTTAACGCTGGCTTTGATCGGGTCTACCGAAGGCAGCAGCGAGCCGGTGATTGGAAAAGTGGAAGCCGGTTTTCCAGCGGCTCAGGCCGGATTACAGCAGGGAGACCGTATCATATCTATTGAAGGCAACGAAATAAAACAATGGGATGATGTGGTTGAAAATACCCGTAATTCCGGCAAATCGGTCTTAAACATACAATATGATCATCGCGGTGAAATATATAGCGTTCCTGTTAACACCGTGGTTTTAGATTCGGCAGGGAGTACTGGCATAGGGATTTACCCGATTTTTATTCAGCACCGGTATAGTTTGACGCAATCTGTGGCAATGGGATTTCAGCAGACTTACGAGCTGACTAAAGCGTTGGTTTATTCTTTAGTAGTTATTGTAACCGGCGGCGCGACTATGAACGATGTGGCGGGACCGGTGGGCATAGTTCGCATGGTAGGGGATTTTGCGCAGTTGGGATTTGTAACATTGTTGACCTTCACCGCTTTTTTAAGCATTAATCTGGGTTTTATGAATTTATTGCCGATTCCGGCTTTGGACGGAGGCCGAATAATTTTTGCCTTATTTGAAATGGTAACGCGTAAACCGTTCCCCAGAGAAAAAGAAGGTTTTTTGCATTGGATAGGATTTATGGTGCTGATGCTTTTAATGGTGCTGGTCACATTTAATGATATTGTGCGCTGCTTTAAAGGGTGACTGTGATGAAGAGACTTAGTAAAGTAATCAAAGTAGGCCCGGTTTTAATTGGCGGAGATAACCCCGTAGCAGTACAGTCTATGACTAATACCGACACCAGAGATATTCCGGCCACCTTACAGCAAATAGCCGCTTTGGAAAAACAGGGGTGTCAACTGGTAAGAATGGCGGTGGTGGATATGGAAGCGGCGGCGGCAGTAGGGGAGATTAAGAAGTTTGCTAATATCCCGATTATAGCGGATATTCATTTTGACCACCGGTTAGCTTTGGCAAGCGCGGAAGCGGGGGCGGATGGTTTACGTATTAATCCGGGCAATATAGGGAGCGCCGCAAAGGTCAGAGAAGTTGTGGCTGTTTGCCGGGAACGCGGAATACCGATTCGTGTAGGCGTAAACGCCGGTTCTTTGGATAGGGAACTGCTGCGAAAATATGGACAGGTATGTGCTGAAGCGATGGTGGAGAGCGCCTTGTATAATATCCGTATTTTGGAAGACATGAATTTTGACCAGATAAAAGTTTCTTTAAAAGCGTCTTCGGTATTGACCACTATGGAAGCCTATCGTTTGATAGCGCTTGAAGTTTCTTATCCGTTGCATGTTGGCATTACCGAAGCGGGCACTACGGAGAGAGCTTTGATAAAATCGGCGTTAGGAATAGGTACTCTTTTGCAGGAAGGAATCGGGGATACGATTAGAGTATCATTAACATCAGATCCGGAGGAAGAGGTATGGGCAGCTTATGAAATTTTGAGAACCCTGGGCTTAAGCCAACGGGGAGCGGAACTTTTGTCTTGTCCTACTTGCGGGCGGTGCCAGATTCCGTTATTGCAGATAGCCGAAGAAGTGGATCGTTATCTGAGACCCTTGGCTCAGCCGATTAAAGTTGCGGTGATGGGGTGTGCGGTTAACGGGCCTGGAGAAGCCCGGGAAGCTGATATAGGAATCGCCGGCGGTAAAGGGTTAGGTTTGTTGTTTAAAAAAGGGCGTATAATAAAAAAAGTACCGGAAGAAAAGCTCATTTCGGTATTATTAGAAGAAATAAATCAAATGATATCAGGCCAAGGAGGATAAATGTTTGAAAACGTCGGAATTATTTTTCCCCACTTTAAGAGAAGTCCCCAGTGAAGCTGAAATTGTCAGTCACCAGTTATTGCTGCGGGCAGGATACATTAGAAAAGCGAGCGGAGGAGTTTACAGTTATTTGCCTCTGGCTAACCGCGTTTTAAAGAAAATCATGCAAATTGTGCGTGAAGAAATGGATATGGCCGGCGGCCAGGAAATTATGATGCCGATCATACAGCCTAAAGAATTGTGGGAACAGTCAGGGCGGTGGGAAGTATACGGTGATGAGATGTTCCGTTTAAGTGACCGTCACGAGCGACTTTTTGCTTTAGGGCCTACTCATGAAGAAATAATAACTTCTTTGGTTAATGCCGATGTGTATTCCTACCGGGATTTGCCGCTGCTGCTTTACCAGATTCAAAATAAATACCGGGATGAGATAAGGCCGCGCTTTGGCCTGATACGGGGACGGGAATTTATTATGAAAGACGCTTATTCCTTTGATGAAGACTATGAAGGGCTGGAAACAAATTATCAGAAAATGATGGATGCCTATAACCGCGTTTTTACGCGTATAGGCTTGCGGTACAGGATGGTGGAAGCGGACAACGGGGCTATAGGAGGCACTGAAAGCCATGAATTTATGGTTTTAGCCGAATCTGGTGAAAATACAGTGGTATATTGTCCGAATTGTAATTATGCTTCCAATTTGGAAATTGCCGCTGCCGGTAACGGTGAAAAGGCAGGTTCGGCCAGTAACGGAACATCTCTGCTGCCGCTGCAAAAAACGGCGACTCCCGGGCAAAAAAGCATAAAAGATGTGGCGGCGTTTTTTAAAGTGCCGGAAGCTAAATTGCTTAAAACCTTGTTGTTAATAGCTGACGGCGAGCCGGTTATAGCTTTGCTGAGAGGAGACCGGGAACTAAATGAGATAAAAATGAAGCGTTTGCTGCGTTGCGGCGTGTTGCTGATGGCTGGCGACACCGAGGCGAAGCAATATTGCGGAGCCGGATTTGGTTCGTTGGGACCGGTGGGGATTTCTTTGCCCGTTTATGCCGATAAGGAAATTGAAACGCCGGAAAACCTCATATGCGGCGCTAACGAAGACGGGTTCCATTATGTAAACGTAAACGCGGGAAGAGATTTTACCCCCGTTGTTTTTGAGGATATCCGTAACGTGACGGACGGCGAGCCGTGCCCTTTATGTTCGTCGCCTTTGGCCAGCGCCCGCAGCATAGAAGTAGGGCAAATATTCAAATTAGGCGTTAAATATTCCGAAGCGATGGAAGCGGTTTTTTTGAACAAGGAGGGCGTCAGCCGGAAAATGGTTATGGGCTCTTATGGAATCGGGGTTTCCAGAACTATGGCGGCTGCGGTTGAGCAAAACTATGACGAAAACGGGATTGTATGGCCGTTGGCTATTGCTCCGTATCAAGTGATAATAGTGCCGGTAAATAGCAAAAATGAAGAACAGATAAAAACCGCCGGCGATATTTACGAAAGATTATTAAAGCAAAAAATAGAAGTACTGTTTGACGATCGTGATGAAAGGCCGGGGGTTAAATTTAAAGACGCGGATTTGATAGGCATTCCGTTAAGAATTACCATCGGGCCTAAATCTTTGCAAGCCGGGCGGGTAGAATTGAAAAAACGCTGGCTTGACGAAATAGAATTAATAGATATAAGCGTGATTGACAGTTATGTTGCGGATTTGCTGCAAAGCGATAAAAAATAAATTGTAATGAGGTTTTGAGCGCTATGAATGTTTTTGAAATGATTTTCAAATTAGTCCTGGCATGTATTTTAGGAGGCTTGATAGGCCTGGAAAGAGAAAGTTTAAGCCGTCCTGCCGGTTTGCGTACATATACTTTGGTTTGTGTCGGCTCAACTTTAGCGATGATTGTTTCTCTGGATATTTTTCATCAATTCTCTCAGGTATCAAATGCGGATCCGGGACGAATAGCCGCTCAGGTAGTAAGCGGAATAGGATTTTTAGGAGCGGGAACTATACTCAGAGAAGGCCCGACGGTTAGCGGCCTTACTACAGCGGCGGGTTTATGGGTAGTGGCCTGTATAGGGTTAGCGGTTGGAGCCGGCTTATATATACCGGCTATTGCCAGTTCGGTGTTAATTTTATTTGTACTGATTTATTTTATAAAAATCGAAGAGAAGTTTTCAGGGCTGCGCCGTTATAAAGGGATAGTGGTAGTAATTGACGACAAGCCTGGGCAAATAGGTTATGTGGGTTCGTTGCTGGGCGACATGAATGTGCTTATAAAAGATATTAATCTGCATCATATAGACGATACGGAAGAGCTGGAAATGGAGTTGTCCGTTGATTTGCCGCAGAACATGGATATGGGCCAGTTAATAAGTGAAATTTCTAAAAACAAAATTATCAAAAGTATAGATATACTTAATTAAAAATAGTTAAGGATAATGGTTATGGACTTTTACGCGTTTATCCAAAATATTATAAAAACTGATGAAGCGGTTTTATGGCGGGGCAGCAGTATCCAAAAAGTAGAGGTTTATCCTCGGAAGGCCCTTTGGCGTTTTTATCTGACGGTTCCGGAGCTGATTGAAAAAGCAAAGCTGAAAGCCTTAGCTTCCGACTTGAAAAAAGTTTTTGGTTTTTTAAAGGATGTGGAGTTGGTTACGGCGCCTGCTGATTACGGCAAATGTGTCGGTAAGATTATGGAAGAAAATTTTTATCGGCTGCTAGCTGTGCGCTTGTCTGGCACGGATTATTTTTCGGAAATTTCCTGGCGGTTCGACAAAAATGTTATTGAAATTATTACGTCAACTCAGGACGCCTATGAAGCTATATTGGAAAATGAATTTTGCAACTGTTTATCGGATTGGTTTTGGGAAGAATACCAATACCGGATTTTAGTAAGAGTACAGTGCGAAGAAAAAATACAAGAGAAAAAACCGGCCCAATACCTGACAGATTTTGGCAAAATTACCTTGCCGCTTATTGAGGAGGATAAAAAGCAGACTCTGCCTAAAAGAGGTAAAAAAAATACGAAATTAAAGCCTATTTCCATGAACAGCCAGCATTCTGTGCCGCTGAATGAGGTTGAGGAAGGCATGAAAATGATTCTGGTTCAGGGCGAGATATGGGATAAAAACGTACATATGCTCAAAGGCGACACTTATGTTATAACATATTTTATTACTGATGGAAAAAACAGTCTGGCGATAAAGAGTTTTTGTGACCGCCTGGAACTTGATAATCTGAACATAGGCGATTACGCCGCTTTTAGAGGCAATCCGCGCTATGATCAGGGTGCTAAGGAGATAGTGCTGGTTATGAATGGATATGTAAAAGGCGAAAAGCAGGAACGCCAGGATGAAAGCGCGGAAAAACGTATTGAACTGCACGCCCATACCAAAATGAGCGCGATGGACGGACTTACCGAAATAGAAGACTTGATCAGGCTGGCGGCGCGGTGGCGCCATAAAGCGATAGCAATTACCGACCATGGGTGTATACAGGCTTTCCCGGACGCCTATAAATACTCGCGTAAATATAATATTAAAATTATATACGGGGTTGAAGGATACCTGGTTGATGATGACAAAAAGGAAAAACCGCACCATATTATCATATTGGCGCGAAATTTGACGGGGCTGCGCAACCTGTACAGTCTTATCAGCGTTTCTTACTTGGATAATTTTTATCGTTTTCCCAAACTGAAACGAGCCGAAATAATAAAATACCGGGAAGGGTTACTTTTAGGGTCGGCTTGCGAATCAGGAGAATTATTCCGGGCGTTGCTGGAACGAAAGTCAGAAGAGGAAATTTTCAGACTGGCTTCTTTTTATGATTATCTGGAAATCCAGCCGATAGTTAATAATGAATTTTTATTGCGTAACGGAACAGTAAATTCCCAGGAGCAATTGCAGGATATAGTCAAAGAAATAATCGAATTGGGCCGACGTTTAGGCAAACCGGTCGTTGCCACGGGAGACGTACATTTTTTGGAGCCGGAGCATGAAATTTTTCGGAAGATTATTCAATCCGGACAAGGCTATGACGACGCGGAAGGACAAGCGCCGCTGTATTTTAAAAGTACGGACGAGATGCTGGAAGAATTTAGTTTTTTGCCTCCTGAGGTAAGAAATGAAGCAGTGATAGAAGCGCCTAAAAAAATCAATGAGCTGATTGATGACATCCAACCGGTCCCTGACGGCTATTATCCCCCGAAAATGGACGGAGCGGAAGAAGAGTTGGTGCAGCTTACCATGCTTGAGGCGCACCGGTTATACGGAGAAACTTTGCCGGAACTGGTAGAAGAGAGGATTAACAGGGAACTTAAAGCTATAACGGAGCACGGTTTCGGGGTACTGTATATGGTGGCGCATAAATTGGTAAAAAAATCTAACGAAGACGGATATATGGTAGGATCCCGAGGGTCGGTAGGTTCTTCTTTAGTGGCTTATCTGACTGGCGTTACTGAAGTCAATCCGCTGAAACCGCATTATCGCTGCGGAAAATGTTTTTATACGGAATTTTCAGAAAGTAATATATCCTTATGTGGAGTCGATTTGCCGGACAATGTATGCCCGAATTGCGGCCAGCCCCTTTCTAAAGATGGCTTTGACATTCCTTTTGAAACTTTTTTGGGGTTCGACGGTGATAAAGTTCCGGATATAGATCTCAATTTTTCCGGTGATTACCAGAGCAAGGCTCATCAATACGTAGAGGAAATTTTCGGCAAGGAAAATGTTTTCAGGGCGGGAACGGTTTCTACCATTGCTGATAAAAAAGCTTATGGTTTTGTGAAAAAATACGCTGAAGAACAAAATTTAAATCTTACGAATTCTGAAATTAACCGCCTGATAAAAGGCATCAGCGGCGTCCGGAAAACGACGGGGCAACACCCGGGCGGATTGATTATACTGCCCAGGGGCCATAATGTTAATGAATTTACTCCTTTGCAGCATCCGGCCGATAAAAAAGATTCCGGCGTTATCACCACCCATTTTGAATATCATGCTTTAGGTGATCAGCTGGTAAAATTGGATATTTTAGGGCATGATGATCCTACGGTCATTCGCAGTTTGGAAGAATTAACCGGAATTAAAGTTTCCTGTATAAGCCTGAGCGACAAAGACACCATGAAAATATTTTCCAGTGTAGAACCTTTAGGCATAAAAAGTGAGGACATTGATTCCAGGGTCGGAACTTTAGGTATCCCGGAATTCGGCACCCGTTTTGTCCGGCAAATGCTGGAAACAACTTTGCCGACTACTTTTGCGGAATTAGTGCGGATCAGCGGGTTATCGCACGGAACCGACGTATGGGTGAATAATGCTCAGCCTTTGATAAGTCAGAAAATTGCCGCGCTGAATCAGGTCATTTGTACCAGGGATGACATTATGACCTATCTTATTCAGGAAGGAATAGAGAAAAAAAAGGCTTTTAAAATTATGGAGCAGGTACGCAAAGGACAAGGGCTGAAGCCGGAAGATATCACGAGTTTAAAAACAGCCCGGATTGCCTCCTGGTACATAGATTCCTGCCAGAAAATAAAATATATGTTTCCCAAGGCTCACGCGGTAGCTTATGTAACAATGGCTTTCCGCATCGCTTATTTCAAGGTCAACTATCCGCTCGAATTTTACGCCAGTTTTTTTAGTATTCGCGCGGAAGATTTTGAGTCAAAAACTATATTACAAGGTTATGACGCCATCAAAACGAGGATCGGAAATATTGAAAGCAACAGGTTTAATTTAAGCCCCAAGGATAAAAAAACGCTGCCGGTACTTGAAATAGCCCTTGAAATGTGGGCGCGGGGCTTCAAATTTTATCCGGTGGATATTTATGAATCGCAGGCCAATAATTTTATAATAAAGGGAGACGGATTGCTTTTGCCTTTTTCCGCGTTGCCTAACGTGGGATTAAACGCGGCGCAAGGTATTGTAGAAGGAAGAGGGGAAAAGGAATTTATTTCTATTGAAGATTTTCAGGTTAAAACACATTTGAATAAAGCCAGTATGGAAATTTTACGGGAAAGCAATTGTTTCGCGGGATTGCCGGAAAGCAATCAGATGGATTTGTTTGCCTGATGAAATAACGTTTTTAGGAGGTTAATAAAATGCCGGTGGATGATTCTAAAACAAAAGCTGATCGACAGGGGTTGGTAATGGTTATTACCGGAAACGGAAAAGGAAAAAGTACCGCCGCTTTTGGACAGGCTTTAAGAGCGGCGGGGCAGGGATGGAAAGTTTGTGTAGTGCAGTTTATGAAAGGAAGGGCGTACGGCGAAGTGCTGGCCGTAAAAAAGTATTTGCCTGAAGTGCAAATATACCAGTTCGGTTTAGACAGCTTTGTCATGAGAGATAATCCTGCGCCCGTGGATAAGGAGCTGGCGCTGCAAGGGTTCGCGAAAGCCGCCGAAATCGTACAAAGCAATAGTTTTGACCTGGTGGTAATGGATGAAATAAATGTGGCGGTGGACTTTGGTTTGATACCGGAAGAAAGCGTTGTAAATTTAGTTAAACAAAAACCGCCGCAATTGGTTTTGATTCTGACCGGACGTTATGCGGCGGAAAAAATAAAAGAACTGGCCGATACGGTAAGCGAAATTACAGAAGTAAAGCACCATTATCAGTCAGGAATTAAGGACCAGCCGGGAGTAGAGTATTAAATTAAAGGTACTGGCAGGGTTTTATAGCTCAGGATTTAAGAATACGGTAAAAAAGTCAAAATAATATTTGATGAAAAGGGCCATTTGCTGTAAATACGGTACGTGTCAGTAAAAAAGCGGGTGTGGATTGCAAACGGAACGATATTTAAATCTATCAACATCAATTAAATAGTTATTTTTTACGAACATAAATAAAACAGGGGGGGTTAATAAATGATAAAAGCATTGACAGCGTTCACTGATGAGATTGACGATGTGGAAACCGCGGTAGAAGATATTTTGGGACAAATAAAAGCAGAAGAAAATTTGCTCGGCAGCTCAATAGGCATAATTACTTGTTATACGGATTATATTGAATCCGGAGCTTTGGCGGCGATTTGTGAAGCCTTGCCTTTTCCGACAGTGGGAATAACTACTTTGGGAAACGCGGTTTCAGGATCCAGCGGAAAAATGCTTTTAACGCTGTTGCTTCTTACCAGCAATGATGTTGAGTTTTCGGTTGGCTTGACCGACGCCATAGTTGAGGAGACTGAAACCCCATTGCGCGATAGTTATCAGGAGGCTGCCGCGCGTTTAGCCGGCAAGCCGGTTTTCATGTTTAGTTTCGTGCCGCTGCTTATGAACGTCAGCGGAGATTTTTTCGTAAACGCGTTTGATAAAATAAGTGAAGGTATTCCTAATTTCGGCGCTTTAGCGGTTGATCATAACGAAGATTATCATGCGTCAAGCGTAATATGCGACGGAGAGGCTTATTTGAACAGATGCGCTTTTGTCCTCATATCAGGGAAAGTAGAGCCTCGGTTTTACATTGCTTCTATTTCTAATGAAAAAGTTTTCAGGGAGAAAGCTGTAGTGACGTCTGTTCGGGGCAATCAGCTGCAAACGGTTAATGATGTCCCGGTAATTGATTATCTGCAAACCCTTGGACTGAAAAAAACCGCTGACGGGTCTATCATCGGCATCAATTCCTTTCCTTTTATAGTAGATTATAACGACGGAGGCGCGCCGGTGGTGCGGGCGACGTTCGCGCTTACTCCTGAGGGATATGCGGTATGCGGCGGAAATATACCATTAGGCGCCGTTTTAGGCGTTGGTTCTATTGACGCCGATGAAGTTATTTCTACTACTTCTGAAGTTTTACAAAAAGCGGTTGACTCTAAACAATATGATTGCGTATTAATGTTTTCTTGCGTGGGGCGTTATTTTTCTTTAGGTTACAATCCTGACAGCGAAATAGCGAAAGTTCAAGAAATTATGGAAAAAGCCAATGTGGCTTATCAGTTTACTTATTCCGGCGGAGAGCTTTGCCCGGTGAATGATAAACGTGGACAAATGATTGCCAACAGGAGTCACAACGATACTTTTGTGCTTTGTGCTTTTTAAGAAGCCGGCGATAATAAAGAGGAGCGAAATCAATGGAAACGCCTGTAAATAAAAATATGGAAGAAATTATTGAGGCTTTACAGGAAGAGAATAAAAAATTATTACGTGAAAATAGAAAGCTGGCTCGTGAGTTGAAACACGAGATGACGCTGAATAAAAACACCGAAATACTTTCCGAAGCCAAAATTAATCTGAACAGGATAATTTATGATGAAAAATCCCGGCTGGAAAAATATATGAATTTATTGTTAAATAACTGCCCTTATTTAATATTGTTATTTGACAGTGAGGGCAAGATTGCTTTTACCAGCAATTCATATCTGCTGAAAAATAACATAACCACTTTTGCCATGATACGCGGAAAATCATACCGCGAACTATTGGGGCCGCTTTTAAAAGAGGAAATTTTACAGCAAGCGGATTTAGTTTTTAAAAACGGAGCTGAGGGGTGTAAATACGCTTCTTTCAAACAGGATGTTGACCTAGAACAAGAGGGTTATATCAGACATTACATAATAGAAACAACCCCTATGTTTAACGAGGCTGAACAGACAGAAGGGGCGATTACTGTTTTTTATGATATTACAGAAATAGTCCGGGCCAAAAATGAGGCTGAATATGCGAGGAAGATAGCGGAGCAATCTGTTCGCGTGAAATCAGAATTTCTGGCCAACATGAGCCATGAAATACGCACCCCCATCAACGCTATTATTGGCATGACCTCTATAGCCAAGCTATCGCCGGATATAGAAAAAAAAGACTACTGCCTGGATAAAGTAGAGATAGCGTCTTCTCATTTACTGGGAGTGATTAACGATATACTGGATATGTCGAAAATTGACGCCAATAAATTGGAACTGTCAAATGTGGAATTTAATTTTGAAAAAATGCTGCAGAAGATAGTGAGTGTTATCAGTTTACGGGTAGAAGAAAAACACCAGGATCTTGTAGTGCATATTGACAAGCACATTCCGAATTTTTTAATCGGGGATGATAAAAGATTGGTTCAGGTAATAACAAATTTGCTTTCAAACGCGGTTAAATTCACTTCGGAATATGGCTCAATATATTTGGATACGTTTTTGGTGATAGAAGAGGATAATATCTGTACCCTGCAAATTGAAGTATGCGATAATGGCATAGGTATATCGCAGGAGCAGCAATCCCGCTTGTTCAGCTCTTTCGAGCAAGCTGACAGCAGTACTTCGCGAAAATTCGGCGGAACCGGCTTAGGACTGGCCATATCTAAAAGAATAGTTGAGCTTATGAACGGCAGGATATGGATAAGGTCTGAGTTAGGGAAGGGAGCTACTTTTGCCTTCACCGCGCAAATGGAACGCGGCAGGGCGGCAAATCCGAACGGAATCCTCAGCGTATCCGCGAACTGGGAGAATATTCGGGTTATGGTGGTGGATGATTCTGCCGTCACCTGTGAATATTTTGAAGAAATTGCGGAAAGCATCGATTTACAATGTGATACGGTTTTAGGTGGCGGCGAGGCTTGCGCACTGATTGATAAAAACGGCGCTTACGATATTTATTTCATAGATTGGCAAATGCCGGATATGGACGGCATTGAGCTTTGTAAATGGATTCGCGGCAATACTCCGGATAATTCCATGATTATAATGATGTCTTCCGCGGAATGGGGCGCTATTGAGAAAGAAGCTAAACAGGCCGGAGTAAATGGATTTTTGCCCAAACCGCTTTTTCCTTCATCCATAATAGATTGTATAAATGAATGTTTAGGCTTTGATAATTTAATGGCCGATGGGGAAAAACAAAGTATTGAAGCTGAAGTTTTTAAAGGATACCATATTCTGCTGGTTGAAGATGTGGAAATAAACCGTGAAATCGTAATTTCTCTTCTGGAACCGACTCAGATTGGCATTGACTGTGCGGAAAACGGCCTTGAAGCCGTAAACATGCTGAAAGAAGCGCCGGATAAGTATGATATTATTTTCATGGATATACAAATGCCGGAAATGGACGGCTATGAGGCAACGCGAAACATCCGCGCGCTTGAGTCCGGCCATGCCAGACAGGTCCCAATCGTAGCCATGACGGCGAATGTTTTTCGCGAAGATATAGAAAAATGCCTGGCAGCCGGAATGAACGACCACATAGGTAAACCTATGGACTTTGACGAAGTACTGGCTAAATTGTATAAATATTTATAAAGGGGGCTGGGTACGGCAGCGGACAAAATAAAGGATAGCTCTCCTGACAACGGAAAAAACATAATTGGGCAAGGAGGTGTTTTTTCATAGCGGAATAAAATTCAAAGGAGGAGAAAAATGTTTATAGAACCGACAGAATTACCGTTTAACGTATTGATTGGCCTGCGGTATTCAGACAACGCTGATTACATGTTCATGCTGGAGGATAAAAACCAGTATCAAAATCATGTGGGGACGGTTCACGCCAGCGCTCAGTTTGCTTTAGCCGAAGCGACCAGCGGCCATTATTTGAAACAAGAATTTTTTTCGGAGTTGCCTGATCTGATTCCTCTATTGAAAAAAGTGGAAGTCAGATACCGTAAACCTGCCAAAGGAAAGCTTTTTTCCAAAGCGGCTCTTAAAGACGTAAACAAACAGGAAGTCATTGCGTCAATAAATGAAAAAGGGAACGCGCTGGCCTCTGTAGAAACGTTTTTATTTGATAAAGACGCTAACATGGTGATGCAGTCTTTATATGAATGGTATGTAATACTGCAAACTGAATAAGCGAGGCGGCGCCATAGTTTCGGGGCGCGTCAGCTGTTTCCCCGCCGTCCGGGTTAGTAGCGGCGGATTTTAAAATTTTTTAATAAATTTATGTTATTTTTTCAAAAATAATATTGCAATATTTTGCGGGTACTGTTATTATGTAAATACAACGAAGGAGTTGCTTTGCGGCTCCTTCGTTTTGTTTTCCGGGAAAATTAATGTAATCCGCTGGCGTATTTTATAAAAAAAGTCCGTGTTTGTATCGCACCGCTGTTGCCGGGTAAAATATTAGGTTTGACAAAAAACCTGGCCCGGTATTTATCGGCGGGGCAGCTTGAGAAAAGGGAGTGATCTTTCGTGTTATATCTGAATGTAAGGGACAGACAGCCTTTGTATGAGCAATTATATGAAAATATAAAAGAAGATATAGTATCCGGACGTCTTCAGAAGAATACGGTATTGAAGTCACTGCGGGTTATGGGTAAGGAACTTAACGTGAGCAGAAACACGGTGGATCGTGCGTATCAGCAGCTAATAGGTGAAGGTTATATTTACTCTGTTCAGGGAGCCGGATATTTTGTAGAGGATATTGGTAATGATTGTTTTTGTGATCCTTATCCATATAAACGCACTACGGAAGTATTGGATTTAGCGAAAAAACTTAAACCGCGTTACGATTTTGAGTACACTAGCATTGATGCCAGCCTGTTCCCGTGGCCCAGGTGGAAAAGAGCCACTCAGAACGCGCTTCTCACCGAATCAAATTACAGCGTTTTGGCTTACGAGAGTAACAAGGGCAATTTAAAACTCAGAAAAAGCTTATGCGGATATTTATACCGCCACCGGGGGGTGCAGTGTAAGCCGGAACAAATCATCGTGACTTCCGGAACTCAATTTGCCATGGGGATTGTGGCCGACCTGTTTCCGCCGCGGCAAAACTCTGTTGCTTACGAAGAACCGGGATATGACGCGATGAGACATCTGCTTATAGCCAAAGGCTATGAAATTTCGCCTATACCGGTGCTGGAAAATGGCGTAGACATAAACGCTCTCAATAAGACTGACTGCACCCTGCTTTATATTACGCCTTCGCACCAGTTCCCGACGGGGATCGTAACTTCTATAAATACTCGTTACAAATTGCTGAAATGGGCGTATGAAAACAATAATTTTATTATTGAAAATGATTATGACAGTGAGTTTCGTTACGGGCTGATGCCGATTCCTTCCATGCAGTCTTTATCGTGGAACCAAAATATTATATATATCGGAACCTTGTCCAAAATAATGTCGCCCTCTATTCGCTGCGCTTATTTGGTTTTGCCGGAAAAACTGGCGGACGCTTACGATGAAAAATATAAGTATTTTAATTCAGCCTTGCCGAGCTATCATCAGATGGCGATAGCGGAATTTATAGACGAAGGCTTGCTGGAAAAGCATTTGCGTAAAATATCTAAAATAAACGAAAAAAAATATTTTGTGCTGACCGAGACCATTAAAGAATTTTTAGCCGATGAAGTGGAGTTTTTCCAATCTCCCGCCGGAGTACATACTTTAGTGCGTATAAAGAGATGTAAAGATCAAGATAAACTGATACAGGATATGAGAGCGGCTTCCGTGGGAATATATGGCATAAAGGAGCATTTTTACGATCAAAAAAACGCGCGGGAAGATATCTTCCTTATGGGTTTCAACTCCATGACGGAGAAAGATATTCGTGAAGGGTGCAGCAGGATAGCCGGAGTACTCAATAAAATGAATTAAGGGCCTGTGTTCAGTGATTCATCCAAAACTACGATAAATTAACTGTATTGAGTATATTATAGAAGTAAGTTTATCTATAGAGCGACCCAAATTAAGACAACAGCAAAAAACCTAATATAACAGGGCGCATACAACAAAATAATTTTGAAAGCTATCACATTACAGGGGAACGCCGAACGGAAGAAGGAAAACCGGGCGGCGTTTTCTGTTGCGGCAACTTCGAGTCAACGTGACCCGAAGTGATTATACCATTATGCGACAGCTTTTTGAAAGGGGTGATTTTCTAACCATCCCAAGCCTTGCGAAAGCCGGGCTTTGTTTTTATATATCAAAGCCGCCGTATAGCCCTCGGACGGCTTTTGCGCCCCAACAGACTAAGAAAAATATTATGCGAGGATTCTTCTGACCGATTGAAAGCTATGCTTTACGCCTTTCCAATTTACTTCCCATACGATTTAACGCATCATTTAAGGCGCTTCCCGTCAATGGAAAATTGAAATAGCTGTCGGGGTACGGTTCGTTTTTTAATACATAATGCCACCATTCGCGGACATATGGCTCAAACCCGCTGTTTTCCATGATAGTACGTAAAAGACGGCGATTTTTCGCTTCGTCGCGCGAAACCCTTTTTGACGTATGGTGTGA
>JAISWS010000154.1 GCA_031270725.1 Syntrophomonadaceae bacterium
AAATATCCTGGCGCTATTCAAGGAAAGGTATCTGTTGCCTGAAGGGCGTTATGTCCGCATTTTATTCACCTGTACCCCATAGGGTATCCGGAAATAGTATAAGTATTGCCGGATTTTGTCCAATTCCCCGAAAAAATACAAAACCCCTATGGTATAGGCATATTCCGATATCGGCAGCTTTTAGGTTTGTTATTTATATGAGCAAGGCAAAATATTTTTTTAAATAATATATTTGACAGACACATATATATTATTTATAATACTTGTAGAAATAAATATATTTGTCTCAATGGTTAATTCACCTAAAAGGAGGGCTGGCATGGAACCGAAATTATCGTCCGATCTCCTGCGCGGACACACGGACACTATTGTTTTGGCTATTTTGATGAATTCTGACCGTTATGGGCTGGAAATATACAATCGGATTCTGGCACGGACGGGCGAACAGTACGAATTGAAAGTGGACACCCTGTACTCCAGCTACAGACGCTTGGAAAAGGACGGCTGCGTCACGTCCTATTGGGGCGACGAAACGCAGGGCGCGCGCCGGAAGTACTACCGCATCACGGACAAGGGGCGCGAAACGTACCGGCAAAACCTGCTGGACTGGGAGTTTACTCAAAAAATTCTGGACAATTTGCTAAAGGAGGAAAAGTGATGAATATTCAAAAGCATATCGACGCGCTGTTTGCCGGATATGAAGAAAGCTCTGCCCTGGCCGATTTCAAGGAGGAGCTTGCCGGCCATCTTGACGAGCGCGTCAAGAGCCTGACGAAACAAGGTATGGACGAAAAAAGCGCGTTTGAAAAAGCCGCCGGCGAATTGGGCGATGTATCTTTGATCGCGGACGAAATCGGCAAGAAGAAACGGCAGGAAGCGCTTACGGAAATGTACATGAAAACCAGGAGTTATATGGACACGCAGCGCATCATTGGATATATCGCCGCCGGCGGCCTGCTTGCGCTCGGAATTATCCTTTCGCTGCTGGCGTATTTCGCGTCCGGCGAGATTACAGCCGGGCTTGGGTCTCTCATACCGTTCTTTATCGTTCCTGTGTGCGGCTTTGTGTTTCTCGGCCTGACGCAGGAAACCGCGAGAAATTACCCTATGAATTGGAAGCGGGCGCTCTTTTATACGGCTACTGCAGGCGTCATTCTGTTCGGGCTCGTTATTTTCGCAATCGCTTTTGTAGTGAGGGAAGGCGCGCCTTTCGCCATGTCGTCCCTCGGCGCCTTGATCCCCTTCACTCTGCCCGGTTCCGTCGTCCTTGCCTACCTGCTTCTTACGGAAAAAAACAGGCACAAGCCATGGGTCGTAGAACAGGAAACCGCATGGGCGGAACGTATGGGGGAACAGTTCACCGACCCGTATGTTGCCACGAGGTTCGGGCTGTTCTCGGGCGCGCTTTGGATAGCGGCGATAGCGGCGTTTGTCCTGCTGACAATTCTTTTCGGCCTGAAATTCTCCTGGCTCGCAGCCGTCGCGGCTCTAATATTCCAAATGTTGATTCTGGCGGCTTTCACGAAAAGCGGTGATAAGAAATGAAGCTTAAAAATGCTGGGGTGTTAAAATTTCTTCGCGCGTTCCATATGGTTGCCGCCGGGATATGGTTTGGCGGAGTGGTCAGCATTGCCGCGCTGGCCTACATCTGCTTTTTTTGCGCGGACGAAGCCGGATTTATGGCGCTTGCGCCGAATATTCCCGTGCTGTATTCGCTCTGCATTATGCCGGCTGCCGTGCTGACTGCCTCGCAAGGTGTTGTCTACGGTTTTTTTACGGGCTGGGGCTTCATCAGGCATAAGTGGGTTTTGGCGAAATGGATCCTGACGCTTGCGCTTATCCCGCTGACGGGTATTGGCGGAATCGGACAAATGTTCCTGGCAATCGAAAAAGTGGAACGACACGGCTTTCAGGGCGGTTTCGCCGACGGCGGCGCGGCGCTGCTGTCCATAGGCCTGCAAGTACTGATACTGCTTTCTATGGTTGTGATTTCCGTGTATAAACCTAAAAACAGCAAAAATCGGAAAAACTGATATGGCCGGTTCAGCCTATATGGATAAACAAATAAAGTGGGCATATTTTGTTTATGGCTTGCCTTGGCCATGTTCACAAAACCTAAATAAGGTGGCTTTACAAAGTAAATTCAGGAGAGTGCTGACTTGTATATAGAGTTCCTTGATTGATACACAAAATACAGGCGTTAAATTGCCTTATTGCCACAATATATAGTAACCATCTATATTTAGGTCAGCACACTCAAATTCAGAATGGAGGAATCAGATAATGAAAGTGAAAAAAAACGTGATATTGACTGCCCTTGCCTCACTTGTGACGTCCGCCGCGCTTCTTTCGGGATGCGCGGAAGGCAATGTTCCCGGTGTAATCAAGCAGGTTAACGAGCAGTCGGTTCCGATGGACGGAATTACGAATCTTAAAATTGACTTTGGTGTTAAAAACATTACTTTGTTATCTACTGAGGGCGATACTTTAGGAATTCGGGACTATATGGCAAAAGATAACGATGATTATTACTCTGCTGTTTCCGTTTCCGAGGGTATGCTTACGGTAAGCGCAACGCGGCAAAATATACAGACGTCTAAGGTGGAAATCACCATACCCAAATCTTACAAGGGTGCGTTCAGTATGTCGCTGGCGTCCGGGGAAGTCTATGCTGAAACAGACTTAATGGATTATAAGAATATCTCCCTTGCTTTGCAAAACGGGTATATGCATATGCGGAAGATGGAAGCGCAGACCATTTCCCTTGAGGTTGCAAACGGCACGATCAAGGCGGAAAGCACAAAAGGCAACTCTTCTTTCAGCGTTCAATCAGGGACGATTGTCGTTCTGATGGACGAATTTGCGGATGACCTTACACTTAACGCGGCCAGCGGGACTCTAAACCTCACCCTTCCGCACGATGCGGCTTTTTATTTGGACGCGGACGCGGGCAGAGGCACTGTCAAAGTTACTGGAGGGTATGAAAAAGTCCATGTGAGCGGCGAAACGGTTTCAAAAACAATAGGTATGTCACCCGAACACACCATTACCGCCAGTGCGGAAAGCGGAACGGTTAACATTTTTATGAAATAACAAACCTACAAGGAGGAATGGACTATGGATACCATCTTACAAACGCGGAGGCTGACCAAAACCTATGGTGCAGTAAACGCTCTGGACAGCGTGACAATGGCCGTACCGAAAGGCAGCATATACGGCTTTGTCGGAAAAAACGGATCGGGAAAGACTACGCTCATGCGAATCGTCGCGGGGCTTGTATTTCCGAGCGGCGGTGAGTTTGCCCTGTATGGGCAAACGAAAAAAAGCGGGCTCCTCGCCGCGCGCAAACGTATGGGAGCGGTAATTGAAACGCCCGCGATTTTCCCGAATATGACCGCGCGGGACAATCTGAAAGCGCAGTGCCGCGTCATTGGCTGCGATGACAACAAAATTGGCGGCATTTTGAAAACAGTTAATCTGAGCGGCACGGGCGACAAAAAAGCAAAGAACTTCTCTCTCGGTATGAAACAGCGCCTGGGGATCGCTATGGCCCTGATTGGAGAACCGGACTTCCTCATGCTTGACGAACCGATAAACGGCCTTGACCCGGAGGGCATTGTGGAAACCCGGGAACTGCTTTTGCGGCTAAATAAGGAGCGAGGAGTAACGATTTTGATTTCAAGCCACATATTGTCCGAACTTTCCAGGCTGGCGACCCACTATGGCTTTATCGGCGAGGGGCGTTTGATTGAGGAAACGGCCGCGTCGGAAGTGGAAAAACAGGCAGCGGGCAACCTCGAAGAATACTTTATGAACATGATCAGGAGCAGCGTAAAATGAAAAATCTAATTCGCGCGGATTTTTTCCGCCTGTTCAAAGACAAGATATTCTATCTGCTGATTGGGATTGCGGCTTTACTCCCGATAGCAGCAAACGCTTTGTTCTACTTCGGATACGATATCATGGTCGCGCAGTCGCCTGACGCCGAAGCATTGGAAAAGGCGCTGAAGTTTGTCAAAGCCTTCCCTTTGTCCTTGTTCGCTTTTGAAATATCAAATTCCGCCGGATTGCTAGCGGTAATTGCTACTGCCCTCCATGTGGGCAGGGAATATATGAATGGCACGATACGCAATAAAATCATTGCCGGCCATTCCAGAACGGCAGTGTACGGTTCCGCTTTTGTTGTTTCGGCAACCTCGGCGCTTATAATCGTCACGGCGTTTATTGTTTCCATGCTCGCCCTTGGCATTCCTTTGCAGGGTTGGGGAGCAGAGGAAACCCTGGCCGTATGTTTGCGTCAATATGCGGCGGGATTTCTTATCACGCTTGCGGCAGCGGCAGCGGCCAATATGTCAGCCATATTGTCGCGTGGAATTATCGCTTCCCTGCTCATCAATCTGGGCGTCGTGTTCGGATTGACTGGCACCGTATCAATTATCACTATGCTGTGGGATTCAATTTCCATGCCTACTGTTGCCGGCTTCTTTATGAAAACCCTGTATGCGGGGCAACTTGCTTTTATCTATGATGATTTTACGGCAGGATTTTTCCTGACAACACTTTCCTCTACGGCTGTTGTGGTTGCCGGTATAAACACTATTGGCAACATTGTGTTTAATAGGCTGGACTTGAATTAAAAAAAACAATGGGGAAAGGTAAAAAAGATATTGGCCATACTCCACTCATGGCTTGCCCTAGCCGGCGCTATCGTCCTGCAACTGCTGGCGCAAACGCTGTTTTTCGCGAACAGGCCTTAATAAAGACAAAAAAAGAAGCCGGAAAAATATTTACGGCCAAGCGCCTGTTCGTCCCGCCGCCAAAAAACGCGCCGGCGCTTATAAGGATAATCCGGGCGCCGGCGGGCAATGCGCATTATCTTTTTTATTTTCATATCATTTTTCATAAAAAGTATTTGCCGCCCTTTTCACTATATGTTATTATTAACCTATGTTAAAAGGAGACTATATTTTATGTTAATAAATTACGCGATACTGGGACTGTTAAGTTATAAGCCCTTAACCGGATACGACCTGAAAAAAATTATACAAACTTCATCGTTCATGCCCTGGTCCGGAAATAACAATCAAATATATAAGGCTTTGCTTGAATTGGCTGATAACGGCTTTGTGACCAGCGAGGTTTATCACCAAAACGGCTTTCCCTGCAAAAAGGCGTACACGATTACCCAAACGGGGCTGGCTGAACTGAAAAAGCAGTCAAAATCTATGCCCGAGACATTCGCGACAAAGAAACCGTTTCTTGTCCAGCTCGCGTGGACTGATTTATTGAGCGGTGAAGAACTGGAAGAACTCCTGCGGCAATACGAACAAGATATTAAAGGCCGGATATTTATGGAGCAAACAAAAGCGGAAACCGGTTTTTTTAAACAGGGCAGAACTTTACGTGAAACCGCTGTATGGAATTTGATAAAGGAAAATATCATTACCTCTTACCAATGTGAATTAGAATGGATAGGACAAGTGAAAACGGCCTTATTAAGTCACGCTGATACAAAACATAGAGATGTTACATCTGTCACGCCTTCAGTATTATTAAAAAAGGAGAATATAAAGATGACCTGCCAACTGATTGAAAAGAACCATCAGCGATATATATTCCTGAGTCCGCCTGGAAAGCCCATACAAACCGAAACAGACGTTATAGAGCTGATTACTGTCTGCTTTGAAAATAACGCCGGTTTTTTGCTTATTCACGGCGAAAGGTTCTCTGATGATTTCTTGCGCCTGCAAACAGGGATAGCCGGGGCTGCGCTGCAAAAATTCGCAACTTACAGAATAAAAGTCGCCGCCGTAATTGATGAAAAAAGAATGGGCGGAAAATTTAAAGAATTTTTAACCGAAAGTAATAAAGGTAATATTTTCAGAAACTTCACCCGTATTGAGGAAGCCGAACATTGGTTGCTTAACGGTAACAAGGAAAACTAGAAAGGAAACAATTTTATGAACGCGTTTAAGACCAGCGAAGGTAAACAAGCGGTGATTGAATATTACAATACGCTGCTTAGCCGCATGAATATCCCTCACGAGGAATTTTCCGTTGCGACGCGCTATGGAGATACTTTTCTTCTCGCGGCGGGCGGTAAAGAAAAAGAACCCGTTATTCTGTTGCACGGTAGCAGCATGAACTCCGCTATGTGGATACGGGACATCGAAGAAATGAGCGAGTATTTTCGGGTTTACGCGCCTGATTTGCCGGGCGAACCTGGCAGAAGCAATGATAAGCAACTGCCCTTTGACAATATGGATTACGCTTTTTGGCTTAGCGACGTTTTGGAGGCACTTCACATTAGTACGGTCAACCTTGTAGGGTTGTCTTTGGGGGCATGGCTCGCGGCAAAGTTTGCGTCAAATTATGCCGACAAAGTCAGGAGACTCGTTCTTCTCTGCCCTGCCGGTATCGGCGGTCAAAACCACGCTTTCAAGGACATTGCAATGGCTCTCCTGCCTAAAGGGGAAAGCGGGATTGATGAGCTATTGCAGATGATAAACAGGAGTAACCCGATTCCGGAAATCTTGCTGAATTATCAGAAACTGATTCTGGGAGTTTTTAATTCGCGTATGGAGGCGATTCCGCTCTTCACGGATGAAGATTTGCGGCGTCTGACTATGCCGAGTTTGTTGATTGTAGGCGAAAAAGACATTATGCTCAATTCCCTTGAAACAGCAGAGCGATATAAGAGATTGGTGCCAAATGCAAGTATTATGGTTTTACCAGACGCAGGGCATGCCTTAACGGGAAAAACCGGGGAAATTATAAGCTTCCTGGCGAAATAAAATCAATTCAGTAGGAAGATTCTGCCGCGCGGTCGCGGTAATAAAAAAACGCATACCTTTTCATACTCGCGTTTCAATTCGTTGGCGTATTTTGCGAAGTAAGCCACAAAAGGCTTTTCTTCGGCGGTGCTGAAATTGTCATTGAAAGCGAAGCAAATTTACGGCGGCCGCATTTTTGACGGGTTTATCTGTACCAACCAAAAGACTCTCCGACGTGTGTTGTTAAGGGGCAAGTTGAAAATTCACAAAATTTCACATTCGCCCAACAAAAAAA
>JAISWS010000173.1 GCA_031270725.1 Syntrophomonadaceae bacterium
GATTACAAAAAAATATTGCGGACTTATTATGATGGAGTGGATTTTATAATTCTTTCTTATTAAATTGGTAAAAGGTAATTTAATGCCGCGCTTATCGCGCTTATTTAGAACTATATTGATTATTTGTGATATATGTGTAATAATCTAATAAAATTGCGGGGTTTTTACAAATATTGAGGAAATAAGAAATAAAAAGGCGGGGAAAAGGTGAGTTATTATCAACAGGAAATGGAATGTGCGTCATTAGCGGCTATAAAGGCAATCCAAACGGAAAGAATTATAAAAACAGTCAAACATGTTTATGGTAATGTTGCATACTATAGAAAAAAGATGAATGAGAAAGGTATTAAACCGAGTGACATCAATTCTATTGATGATTTGTCTAAACTGCCTTTTCTCTCTAAAGATGACTTGCGTGAAGCTTATCCTTACGGCCTTTTGGCGTTACCGCTTAAAGACACGGTGAGGATTCAGTCCACCAGCGGCACTACCGGGACAAGGGTAGTGGCGTTCTATACGCAAAATGATATTGATATTTGGGAAGATTGTTGCGCGCGGGCCATCGTTGCCGCTGGCGGCAGCAGTGAAGATGTTATTCACGTTTGTTACGGATACGGCCTTTTTACCGGCGGACCGGGCTTAAACGGAGGTTCGCATAAAGTGGGGGCTTTGACTTTGCCGATGTCGTCCGGAAATACTGACAGACAAATACAGTTTATGTGTGATTTAGGATCGACTATATTATGCTGTACGCCGTCTTACGCCGCTTTTTTGGCGGAAACTATCATTAATCAGGGCTTACAGGACAAAATTAAATTGCGGGCGGGTATCTTCGGGGCTGAAGCGTGGAGTGAGGAAATGCGCCGTGATATTGAAAAAAAATTGCGGCTCAAAGCGTATGACATTTACGGCTTGACGGAAATAGCAGGGCCGGGGGTGTCCTTTGAGTGTTCGGAACAAACGGGGATGCATATAAACGAAGATCATTTTATCGCGGAAATAATTGATCCCAATACGGAAGAAGTATTGCCGGAAGGGGCTAAAGGAGAATTAGTATTTACCAGTATAACCAAAGAAGCGTTTCCGCTTATAAGATACCGGACCAGGGACATTTGTGTACTCACCCGCAAGGAATGTTCTTGCGGGCGGACATTTGTTAAAATGGCTAAGCCTATGGGACGCAGTGACGATATGCTTATCATCAGAGGAGTAAACGTCTTTCCATCGCAGATTGAGACAGTGTTGATGAATTGCGGTTATCCAGCCAATTACCTTATTATTGTGGGACGGGAAAATTATACCGATACTTTTGAGGTACAGGTGGAAATGACTCCGGAAATGTTTGCGGATACAATAAAACAGATTTCAAACAGGGAAAACGAACTCCTGGCTTCTTTGCGGGCGATGTTAGGAATATCGCCTAAAGTGACACTGGTAGCTCCGATGACCATTGCCAGAAGTGAAGGTAAAGCGGTTCGTGTTATTGATAATCGCAAAATATAAGGAGGGGGTGAACAGATGACTATTGATCAAATTTCCATATTTGTTGAAAACGGGCCGGGGCGTTTAGCCGCAATTACAGAAATTATAGCTGATGCCGGTGTTGATATCTGCGCCATGTCGATTGCCGATACGACGGATTTTGGCATACTAAGGATAATTGTCGAACAGCCGAAACGGGTCGAGGAGCTTTTGCGCTCCAACGGATATGTAGTATCGGTAACGCAGGTTCTGGCCGTTTCCATAGAAGATAAACCGGGGAGTTTATCCCGGGTTTTACGTATCATATCAAACGCTGCCATCAGCATTGAGTATATTTACGCGTTTATTACCAGAAAAAAAGATAATGCTTATGTGGTTTTCAGAGTGGAAGATAATCAGCGTACGGCTGAAATTTTAGCGGAGAATAATATATATGCCGCCGCTGATATAAATGAAATTCTTCAATAAGCGATAGCTGTCTTTGAAAAATAATTGGTTTGCATTGAACGAAAAGTAAGCTGAACCAATAAATTGTACTTTCATGAGCTGGCAGAACAAAATGTTACGCGTTAATGTCACTGCTCGTATTTAAAAACTACAGTAATCGAAGTGCCTTCATTCAAGCGGCTGTTAAGCGTTATTTGGGCATCGTGGATAATAGCGGCGTGCTTAACTATTGCTAACCCCAGCCCGCTACCGCCTGTTTTAGGAGAACGTGATTTATCAACACGGTAGAAACGCTCAAATACTCTGTCCTGGTCTTGTCTGGGGATGCCTATGCCCGTGTCGGACACACAAAAACTGGCGTTGCCGTTAGCCGCGTTTATGGTAATATTAACGGAGCCGCCAAGCTTATTGTATTTAATAGCGTTGTCGATTAAGTTATGGAACATTTCGTATATTAAGGAGCGATTGCCTTGAATAAGGGCTGTTTCTAAAGCAAACGTTACGGAAATATTGTTTTCCTCCGCTTTCAGTGAAAGCGCGTGAGCCGCTTCCTTCGCGACGGCGGAAAGGTCAACGCTTCTGAATGGTTCATTGCCTTTGCCCTCGTCAAGTTTGGAAATCATGATTATATCTTCGATAAGGGAAATAAGGCGCTCGGACTCGTTTTTAATTTTAACGAAAATTTCCTGTTGGTCATTTTCCTTTACCATACCGTTATAAAGCATTTCTGAATAACCGTAGATACTGGTAAGCGGTGTTTTAAGCTCATGCGATACATTAGCCGAGAATTCGCGCCGCATCTTTTCTATACTTGTCTTTTCGGTTATGTCCAGAAACATAATCATTGCCCCGAGATTTAAAACCGGACTGAAAAAAAGATGGTATATTCTGCCGGAGCGTTCGATATTAATATCTTTACGGTTGCCGGAAACGGCGCCGCGCACGTTTTCCAATACAGCGGCGTCACGCAGTATTTCTAAAACATTTTTGCCTTCCGCCGCCGTATCAATTTCCAGAATCACAGACGCGCTTTGGTTGGAGGACAGTATAATACCATGACGGTCAACAAGAATAATACCTTCGCTGATGTTGTTTATTATGCCGCTGATGGTGTCGGCGCGTTTTTGCAAATCGTTAATCTGCTGGGCTATACGCTCGCGCTGACGTTCTATCGTAAGTATAAAAGGCGCCAGCTCGTCATAAGAGGTAATATTCCCAGCATTTAAATCTATATCATTTATCGGTTTTACAATTCTCTGCGTAAGTTTGCCCGCCAAAAAGTACCCGGTAATTAAAATAATCAGCATAACGGCTATAGCCGCAGGAAATGAAGAACTAAACGCGCCCCAGACGCTGTTAACCGTTTCCGCGGCGCGTAAAATGGAGCCATCTTTCAGCCTGACAGCGTAATAATAAGTTTGCTTTTTTAAGGTATCAGAAAAGCGCCTGCTTTCCCCAGCTCCTATTTCCAGAGCGTCGCGCACTTCTTCCCGGTCCAGATGGTTTGTCAGCTCCGCTGCTTCAAAAGTATTGTCAAATATAACTTCTCCGTCGGGACGTATTAGCGTAATGCGCGTATGGTATGTTTTAATTTCCGCAATTTCCGCCATAACATTCTGAGCGGTGTCATTGGTAAATATTTGAACGCTATCTCTTAGCCCTGCGCGCGTCGCAGTTGAAAACTGATGATAAAACAGAAAGCATAAAGCCGCGGACAGCATAAAAATACTGATAATCGTAAGCAGCATCATGTTGATATAAATACGTTTTTGCAAATGCTATCCTCCTATTTTGTAACCTACATTACGCACGGTTTTTATTATTACTCCCGCTTCACCTAATTTTTGGCGCAAAGATTTTATGTGCATGTCGACGGTACGGCTTTCGCCGCTGTAGTCAAAGCCCCAAACCTGTTCCAAAAGTTTACTTCTTGTAAGTACCACTCCTTCGTTTATCATGAGATAATGAAGCAGTTCAAATTCTTTGTAAGTCAGGCTGATTTCTGTGTTATTAGCTAAAACAAGGCGCTGGTCGCCGCGCAAGACAATGCTGCCCGTTTTTATTTCCGATGATGAAGAATCCCGGTCGCCGCACCGGCGGAGTACGGCCCTTACCCTGGAAATTACTTCCATTATAGAGAAGGGTTTGGTTATATAATCGTCCGCGCCCAAATCAAGGCCTTTTACGCGGTCAATTTCTGTTCCTTTTGCGGTGAGCATTATTACAGGAATTTGTTTAGTGTTTTCATATTGTTTCAGTTTTTTTAAAAGAGAAATCCCGTCTTCGCCGGGCAGCATGATGTCCATTAAAACCAATGAAGGGGCTGTTTGCTTTAAGGCGGCGAAAAATGCTTCGCCGTCTGTACAGCATTCCGTTTCAAAACCAACGGAAAATAATGCGTACACCAGCATTTCCCGTATATTGTCATCATCCTCAACTATGAAAATTTTTTGCAAAAGTTTCGCCACCTGACCGGTTTTTATAAAACCTGTTTATTTTTATGCATACCTGTTATGGAAAAAATAATCCATTCCGCTATGTTAACGGCATGGTCGCCTATGCGTTCATAATATTTTGCTATTTGTAATAAATCGAAAGCCTGGTCGCCGTTGGCAGGATTTTCATGCACAAGCGCTATTAAATTTTTTTTCACCTCTGTGTATAAAGAGTCTACAAGATCATCATAGTCTATGACGGATTGCGCCAGCGTTAAATCTTTTTTGATGAACGCGTCGATACTGTCTGTTACCATTTTAATTGTGGCCGTCGCCATTTGTGGTATGCGGTTGAGTTTTATGATATACGGCTGTCCGGCAAGATATGTGCAAAGTTCGGAAATGTCTTCGGCGTGGTCGCCGATACGCTCCATATCCGTAATCATTTTCAGCGCGGTCGATATTTGCCGCAAATCACGGGCTACAGGTTGTTGGTTTAGGAGCAGCTTTAAACAAAGACTTTCGATTTCCTTTTCTTTATCGTCAATGATTTCGTCATCCGCTATTATTTTTCGGGCGGCGTCAATGTCTTGCTCCTCAAGAGCTTTTGTCGCTTTGGATATAGCTTTTTCTATAAGCGCCCCCATTTCAATTAAATTATTGTTTAGTTCGGCTAACTGTTCGTCAAAACGTTTGCGCATCATCCAAACCTCCCTGTGATGTAATCTTCCGTTCGTTTATTTTTAGGCATCGCGAACATTTCCTCGGTGCCTCCGTATTCAATTATTTCGCCCATAAGAAAAAAGGCGGTTTTATCACTTATTCTGGTTGCTTGCTGCATATTGTGCGTCACTATAATTATACTGTATTTTAAGCGTAAATTTAGTAATAGCTCTTCAATTTTGCCGGTAGAAATAGGATCGAGCGCGCTTGTGGGCTCATCCATCAAAAGCGCTTCAGGCTCTACCGCTAGCGCTCTCGCTATGCAAAGGCGCTGTTGCTGCCCTCCGGACAAACCGAGAGCGGATTTTTTGAGGCGGTCTTTCACTTCATCCCAAATGACCGCTCTCCGTAAAGAAGTTTCGACTATTTTGTCCAGGTCGTATTTTGATTTTACACCGTGGGTCCTCGGACCAAAGGCGATATTGTCATAAACGCTCATAGGAAAAGGGTTTGGTTTTTGAAATACCATACCTACGCGCTTCCGGAGCAGATTAACGTTCATGCCGACATAAACATTTTCATTGAACAGTTTAATTTCCCCTGAAATGGCGCAGTCTTCAATGAGGTCGTTCATGCGGTTCAGAGTTCTCAGTAAAGTGGATTTTCCACAGCCCGACGGACCGATAAGAGCGGTTATATCTCCCGCCTCAATATTCATATTTATATTTTTAAGGGCGTGAAAATCGCTATAATATACGTTTAGATCCGTAATTTCAAAACAATTCATGATTAGCGTCTCCAAATTTTTTAGCTATACGCACAGAAACAGCGTTTATTAAAATAGTCACTACTAATAGTATTACGGCTGTGGCGTAACTTTCGTTTGAATGCAGGCCTTCGCTGGACAGAGAGTACATATGCACTGCCAGCGTCCGCGCTGAGTTCATTGGCGTGGCCGGTATCTGCGCTACAGTTCCCGCCGTGTAAATCAAAGCCGCCGTTTCACCGACGATACGCCCCGCGGACAATATAATTCCCGCCAGTATGCCAGGCATGGCGGATGGTAGGATTATCCTGAAAATAGTGCGCAATTTACCGGCGCCAAGACCGAATGAACCTTCGCTGTACATATCGGGTACGGCTTTTATGGCTTCTTCACTGGAACGCATAATTAAAGGTAAAATCATTATGGCGAGGGTGAAAGCGCCGGCTAAAGCAGAATATCCCCAGCCCAGGGCGACCACGAAAAATAGCCCCCCGAAAAGGCCGTATACGATGGAAGGTATACCTGATAATGTTTCTGTGGTCATACGTATAAGCGCGACAATTTTATTTCCGCGCCGCGCGTACTCGGTAAGATAAATAGCCGATGAAATTCCCAGCGGAACAGCTATAGCCAGCGCTATAAAAGCTATTATAAAGGTGGAAACCAGAGCCGGCGTAAGCGAAACATTTTCGCTGTTATAGGTCAGGGAAAAAAGCGAAAGTTTTATATAAGGAATTCCTTTTACGAAAATGAACGCTATCAGAAATAACAGTGTTCCTATGGTTAAAATGGCCGCTGTCCAAGTTATTAGCGCCATAAGGCGTTCAGAAGGATTTCTTTTTACAAGGTGGAGCGCTATCAAAAATAACAGTGTACCAATTAATATTATCATGGCATTCTCCTTTTCAAAGAAGAAAAAATAAGGTTAATCATTAAAATAAAAACAAATAGCACGACGCCGGTCGCTATAAGCGCTTCCCGGTGGAGATCACCGGCGTAGCCCATTTCTATAACAATATTAGCCGTTAACGTGCGTACGCCTTGAAACAAAGATACCGGCATTCGCGCCTGATTGCCGGCCACCATTATCACGGCCATAGTTTCACCGATGGCTCTGCCGATCCCTAAAACGACAGCGGCGAATATACCGGATTTTGCCGCGGGCATAACTATGAAAAATATACTGCGGTAATGGCCGGCGCCGAGCGCTGAAGCGCCTTCGTAATATTGTTCAGGCACAGCGCGGACGGCGCTTTCCGTAAGGCTGATGATGGTAGGTAAAATCATGATTCCCAGTAATAAGCAGGCGGATAAAATGCTGCTGCCCAGCAGCGGGACGATTGTCATCATACCAAAAAAACCGTATACTACAGATGGTATACCCGCCAGTAAATCTACGCTGGGTTTAACGATTTTATATAAATGGCGGGGACAGACCCGCGCTAAAAATATAGCTGACAACACGCCCACAGGGACGCCGATAATGATAGCTCCCGCCGTTACATACAGGCTGCCTGTTATCATAGGAAGTATGCCGAACGCGGCCGGAATATCCGTAGGCGACCAAATCTTGCCCGCGAGAAAATTAAACACGCCTATCTTAACAATGCCGGGGATACCGTTCGCTAAAAGAAAAAAACATATCAGTCCCACCGCGAATATAGAAACGAGGGCGCATGTAAAAAAAACGCCGCTCATTATTTTTTCGCCGGTTTTGTTCATTCCGCGTCACTCCACCTGGTAGTCTGGCCTGTGAAAATAGCTTTTACTTGTTCTTTGGTAAAATTGGTTATGGGGTTGGCGTTGTTTATTATGACTACAATGCCGTCTGAAGCTATCTGTATGGCTTTGTTGAGCTGTTCGGCTTCGCTTGCTTTTAAATCACGGCTTACCATGCCTATATCGCAAGTGCCGTTGGTAGCGCTCATTATACCCGCCGCGGAATCGCTTTGCTGTATTTCAATAATCGCGTCCGGCTTTATCTTTACATAGGCTTCTTTTAACTGTTCCATTACCGGCGAAACGGAGGAGGAGCCAGCGACAACAATCCTGCCGGGTTCTGACCCTGCCGGACTCTGACTGCTGAGAAGACCTGAGAGGTATACGGGGGCATTATCGGAAACGGGGATATAATTTTTGCCGATGACGGCTTGCCCTTCCGCTGAAAGGATGAAAGAAATGAAATCCGCCGCTAAACCTGACGCTTCGCCTTTAGTCACAATGTTAAACGGACGGGCGGCAATATAGGTACCGTTTTTTACATTTTCAGCGGAGGCTTTAACGCCGTCGATATCGACTGCTTTGACAGTACTGTTAAGCGAGCCTAAAGAAATATAGCCGACTGCGTATGGGTCATTTATTATGTTCGTTATCATAACGTCAGTCTGTTTGGCTATAATCGCTTCTTTGGTCGTCGTATCCTGCTTATCGCCGTTATCGTGTTTAATCTCGATACCGAACAGCTCAATAAAAGCGCCGCGCGTACCCGAACCATCTTCGCGGGAAACTACTTTTATCGGCGTTTGCGAATTGAACGCGCCTGAATCTCCTCCCGCACAAGCCATGAGCGCGGAAAATAAGAATGCGCATAAAATGAATATACAAGTTTTTTTGATCATTTTTTAAGCCTCCAAATTTCATTTTGTTTTAATGCTATTGCAGAAATGTATAAAGAAAACAGGGGTGCGTGTAAAAAATGTGTAAATATTATTATGCGTTAACCGGCGGGTTAAAAGGCAGTCAGAGGTGGAATGTAAAATTTTGAGCTGAAACGTATCTGTTTAAATTTTAAAAAAGTTACGATAACTGTTATTATGGATGTTACTGAATAAATCACGACGGAGGGATAAGAGTGAAGATTAATGAATCAGCTGAAAATTATCTGGAAACGATTTTGATTTTAAGCAGGAGACAGCCCCAGGTAAAATCAATTGACGTTGCTAAAGTATTAGGGTTTACTAAACCAAGCGTAAGCGTGGCAATGAAAAATTTCCGCGCTAACGGTTTAATCAGTATGGATAAATACAATAACATTTTTTTAACGGAGAAGGGCCTGGAAATAGCGGAAAAGGTTTATGAAAAACATGTGAGTATTACGGAGTGGCTGGTATTTTTAGGAGTGGATTATAAAACCGCGACTGAAGACGCTTGCCGTATAGAACACATTTTGAGCGCGGAAAGTTTTGAAGCTATAAAAAAATATATTGCCAATACAACAACGAAACCGCAGTAAATGAACCTATGAAAAGCGTGACGCCCCGATTTCAATAAAATGGTTTAGTTTTATATGTTATATAATTCATGATTAGCATTTTCAGGCCGAACGAAAGGTGCAGGCGTTTTGGAGCGTAGCTCAAAAGCAAACGCTTCTTCAGACAAATTATAAGATCCTGAAAAAATATCTGTTCTTTAAAAACAGAGCAGGTTCTGCCGGTTAGATAAAGCAAAACAGGTTATATGGGGTATTCCATAATATAGTCGTCCATGATAAACCCTTCTCCTATATCGGTTACCTTAGCATCTGTTACAACAAACCCCAAATGTTTATAAAGGGCAATTGCCTCGTTCTGCTTGTTAACATTTAACCAAATATAAGATTTGTCATGTTCGCGAGCCATTTGCAGCAAAAGCTCAAAAAATTTGCGCGCCAGCCCCTGCTTCCGGTAAGAACGTTCAATGTATAATTTGCTCAAAAAAAGGGAGTGTTCATCTAAACGCGCGGCGCAGTAACCTACAAGCCTGTTTTCGTCATGAGCGACATAATAAGTATATCCGCGCTTGATATCCCGGCTTATTTGTTCGGCGCTTTGAAATTTATTAAGCATATAATCAATTGGCTCAAAACCCAGAAAAGGGCTGTAATATTCTACCCAGACTTCTCGGGCAAAAAGGGCGACAGAAGTTGCATAATCGGCAGCAGCGACACTGATAGTAATCATCTGTTCATCTGTACCTCCTCAGGTAGGAAAACATTTTTTAAATAGCCGCGATTTCTGTCGGGAGCGTGCTTGGGCGCGCCCGAAATATTATGAACTTTATTGACGTTCAGGCAGGCTTAATATCACGCTTTATTTGGCAAATATTTCCTCAAAGCTTCCAAAACTTCATCAAAATCCAACGGTTTACCAACATGGCCATCCATTCCCGCCGCCAGACACTTTTCAATATCCTCGCGGAACACATTGGCGGTCATAGCCACAATGGGGATTTTTTGGGCGTACGGATTGTTAAGTTTGCGAATATTTCTGGTGGCTTCATATCCGTCCATTTTCGGCATATGAACGTCCATGAATATCATATCGTAGCGTTCGAAGTTTTCATCGCACAGGCGTACCGCCTCCAAGCCGTTTTCCGCGCAGTCTATGGAGAGATTCATCGGTTCCAGAAGCGAGAGGACGATTTCACGGTTGATGGCCACATCTTCGGCCAAAAGCACGCGATATCCGCTGAAATCATCTGTTTCGGACCGGCTGATACACTCGCTGTCTTCGTCCAGCAAATCGTTTACGCCGAAACATTCGTTTATGCAGTCCGCTATAGCGGATGGGAAAAGTGGTTTGGGCATAAATTTATCCACTCCCGCATCCTGGGCTTCATCTTCTATAGCGTTCAATTCCGCGGCTGAAATCATAATAACAATGGAATTACCCTTGCCGTGTTTATTAATCCAGCGCGCCAGCTCTATGCCATCCATACCGGGCATCTTCCAGTCCACAAAATAAATGTCGTAGGCTCCGTTTTTTTCTATGATCGCGCACGCCTCCTCTCCGCTGGCGGCCACATCACACATAATATCGAAGCCCTGCGCGATTTCTTTAAAATACTCCCGTATTTCCGGCGCGTCGTCCACTGCCAGTACGCGAAGGTTTTCCCAGTTTACGGAAGGGTTTAAAAGGCTGTGGCGGGTATGGGCTTCTTCTCCTCGTTCAATTTGTACGGTAAAAGCAAACTTCGACCCTTTTCCCGATTCGGATTCTATCCATATCTCTCCGTCCATCATGTTCACAATGCGTTTGGATATGGCAAGCCCCAAGCCGGTTCCGCCGAATTGTCGCGTTGTATTGCTGTCAGCCTGCTGAAAAGAAGTAAACAGGCGTGCTTGCTGTTCCGCGCTGATACCGATTCCTGTGTCGGTGATCTCAATTTGGATAGTACATAAATTGCCTTCTTCTTTTTCTTTCGGTAAAAACGCTTTAAAGTTTATAGTTCCATGCTCCGGCGTAAATTTAATCGCGTTGGAGAGGAGGTTTGTTATGACTTGGGCCAGTCTTTGATCGTCGCCTATTAATACGCTGGGAATGTTTTTGTCAATGTGGACGAAAAAGTCCTGCTGTTTTTCATTTACGCGGAAATTTACAATATTGACGACTTTTTTCATCATCTTTTCAAAATTGAAAACATCAAGCGAAAGCTCAAATTTATCCGCTTCTATTTTGCTCATGTCCAATATATCGTTGATAACGCCCAAAAGGTGCGTGGAGGCGTCTTCTATTTTTTCAAAGGCGTAATCCTTCCGTTCGATACTGGCCGCTGTTTTACCGATGGTAGTCATACCAATGATCGCGTTCATAGGAGTTCTTATTTCGTGGCTCATATTCGATAAAAACTCACTCTTTGCGAGGTTGTATTGAACGGCTTGCTTGAGGGCGAGGGCGCGTTCTTTATCAATCAGATCGCGGG
>JAISWS010000024.1 GCA_031270725.1 Syntrophomonadaceae bacterium
GTTGGGTTTCCCCGAAAGACTTAACGCGACCCATACCCCTGAAAGACTCAGTGCGCCTCCCCTGATCCATAGGGGGCGCACTGAACTTTTCAATTTGGTTATCACATGATAACTACACAAACTATCAAAATCAAATTGACAAAACCATACAGGTTAACTATAATGCAATTATCTTTTTAAGAAGGGGAGGAAAATAGGTGAGTTATACTATTACTGACGAATGTACTTTCTGTGGTGTCTGTGCCAGCGAATGTCCAGTTGAGGCGATAAGCGAAGGGGATGACAAGTATATGATCGATCCCGGGCTGTGTACTGAATGCGGCTTGTGCGCGGAAGTGTGCCCGGTTGAAGCGCCTGTCGAAGGAAAATAACTTACGCTTTACTTATAGTTAATTCAATGCGCCTTCAGGCGCATTGAACGGATTTTCACACGCTTTTATTACAGCATATTGGCGGCGCTGATTCTGCTTTCGGTTCGGCCTGAATTCGGATTGCATTTCAGGATAATCCCGGAAACCGGTTTTGCCTGATCGCTTCATACAGTACGATCGCCGCCGCGTTGCTGAGATTGAGCGACCTCCCAATATCCAGCATCGGTATTCTTATTAAACGCTCTCTATTCTCCGCCAAAATTTTTTCGTCCAGACCCCTGCTTTCACTGCCAAAAACCAGTACGCTGTTTTCTGCGTATTTTATTTTGTCATAAAGTTTTCGCGTTTTGGTAGTGGCAAAATACCACGGACAATGTCCCAGATGTTTTTGACAGCCGGCCAAATTATCCCACAGCGTCACTTTCACTTTATCCCAATAATCCAATCCAGCCCGTTTCATATATTTATCCGCTAATGAAAATCCCAAGGGTTTTACCAGATGGAGATCCGTTCGGGTCAAAGCGCATGTGCGCGCGATATTACCGGTATTCTGGGGTATTTCTGGCTCGCAGATAACAATGTGCATAAAAATCACTCCTCAAAGCGCTGTTCGCAATCCGCGTTACACCTGTCCCCGTCCTTATATAAAGCCTCATTTTTGGAAATAAGGACCGCTTCTTTAGAATTTAATCAAAAAAGCGTAATCTTTTTGATATGTACCTGAGTTTACCAGACATAAAGACGAAATGCCAGGCCAAACTATCAAAAAAGGAGTGATAAAAATTGTCAAAATTATTTAACTTGGAAAAATTATTAATTGTTTTTTTACTGAGTACAGCGCTTATTTTCCCTGTTGCCTGCGCCCCCTCAAGCCCCCCCGCTTCTCCTGATGAAGAAATGCCTGTTATGGATAAAGAGCCTGTTATTACTATTTACAGAACCGCCACCGGGAATACCGATTCTTTAAACTTGGAAGAATATGTTAAAGGCGTAGTGGCTGCTGAAATAGGGGGTAAATTTCCTTTGGAAGCCTTAAAAGCTCAAGCTGTCGCGGCGCGTACTATGTCATTAGTAAAGATAGAATATGAAAACGGAACCCATAATGAATATAAAGCCGACGCCAGCGACGACCACAAAAATTTTCAAGCCTATGACGAAAGCAAAATAACCGTGGAAATAGCACGGGCTGTTGATGAAACGCGCGGTCAGGCGCTGGTATATAAAGGCAGATACGCTTATACTTTGTTCCATTCGTATTCAAAATCCAAAACGGCCTCTATTGAAGAAAGTTTCCCCGGTTTAGCCGCCAAGGCCGAAAATATTAAAGAATATATCGTTCCGGTTAAAGCCTGCGGATTTGATAAAGCTCCTGATAAATACAAGAACTGGCAAGTACAGATTGCCAAAAGCGAATTCCTCAATATTTTAGGCTCACCCGGCGGCGATTTAAGCGGCCTTACCATAAAAAAAAGGGGACCGTCCGGGCGCGCGCTCGATATCACAACCGGTAACGCCTCAATTTCCGGAGCTGAATTACGGCAAAAAATCGGCCCGGATATTTTGTATTCAACCGATATAACCAATATCAGCCTCCAGAATGACAGCGTGGTGATAGATGGAAACGGATGGGGGCACGGCTGCGGTTTGGAGCAATATGGGGCTTCCGTTTTAGCGGAACAAGGTCAAACAGCCCGTGATATTCTGACGCATTATTATCCTAATACCAAGGTTCATCAGGTATATAAATGATCCCAGGCGCGGCTTTTGCTTTTTAAGCCAGACTGGCACATTAAAAAGCCAAGATTAAAAATTTCTTCAAAGCGTCTCCAAAAAAGGTTTTAGAGGGATGTTTCCGTAATCATCCGCCTCCATAAATAAGCGCACGCGCGGGTCATTTCTGTAATCGTTGATTAACCCGTAAAAAAGCCGTTCGAAACTCCCGCTTCCTTGGCCTGAACGCTCCGGCAGCAGGCCGTTTTCTTCCGCAAAAAGCTGAGTAGCGGTACTGCCTATCCAAGCGATCGAATAAAGCAGCTGTTCCGCATCGCCCAATAAATCCGCGCATATATAAAATCGGCACATAAGGGCGCGCTGATCGTAAAAGCTGCACAAATTATTTTTTAAAAATACGCACGGATTGGATTTTAAACGTACCAGTCCCAGCTTCAACTCATTTTCATCAAAATAGCGTTTTACACACTCCTGATAGGTTAAATCCGTACCGCGGCTTAATTTTTTTAAAGCTACCAAATCAGGAATAAGGAAAGCTGTTTTACAGCAGTTGACTTTGCAGCCCTGGCACGCTTTATGGTTACCTTCCGCATACTGCTTATGTATTACCTCGTCATCGCACAAAGGCTGCCAGGCGGTCAGCAAATCTTCCACACTGGCTTTTTCATCATTTACTATTATCCTGATTCCATCCCTGGCGGAAATTATACTGATCTTTTCCATCGAACTCTTTTATAATCTCCTAACCGTTAAGTTCAATATTTTTTATCGCTTCCCGGGCTAAAAAATCACAGCGTTCATTCCATTGCACACCGGAGTGTCCTGCGACTTTTTCTACCCTGACTATATTTCTGTCCATTTGTTCCAGCAATTCCAGCCATAAATCCTGATTAGCCACATCTTCTTTTTTACTGTTTTTCCATCCGTTTGTTTTCCATTTGGTTATCCATCCGTTACTAAAAGCATTTACCACATAAGCGCTGTCAGAAAATACTATCACTTCTCTGCTTTCCACTTTTAACGCTTTTAAACTTTCTATTACCGCCTGTAATTCCATCCTCTGATTGGTAGTTTTTAGAGCTGACCCTGAAATTTCCTTGCTGTGCTTACCGGACATCAACACCGCTCCCCACCCTCCCGGGCCGGGATTGCCTGAGCAAGCTCCGTCAGTATATATATGAATTGGCTGCATATAACCATTACCTTCCATGACGAGGATTCTGCGACACTTTTTCTATCGCTTCAGTAATGTTAACCAGCAGACTGGTTCGTAGCTTACTGTCCATTATTTC
>JAISWS010000059.1 GCA_031270725.1 Syntrophomonadaceae bacterium
GCCTTAAATCCATTAGGATTGGTATCCGTTGTTATATTGTAATATTTCCACCATATTCCGAGACCATACCAAGGAGTTGAAATGCCGTGATATACCTTGCCGTCTGAATGACTTTCATGCTATTTTTTATTTTTCATAACCATTAAGTTTACATTATATCCTGCTATATGTTTTTAAACAGGTTTATCATTTCTATGGCTGCTATGGCTGCATCTGTTCCTTTATTGCCGGCTTTAGTTCCAGCTCTTTCGATTGCTTGCTCTATATTGTCGGCGGTTATTATTCCATAAATAACCGGTTTGCCGGCATTCAGAGCCACATGGGCAATCCCTTTGGTCACTTCCGCCGCTACATATTCAAAATGAGGGGTTCCGCCGCGTATAACCGCTCCTAAACATATTACCGCGTCATTATTATTCTTTTCCGCTACGCGGCCGGCTATAATCGGTATCTCAAAAGCACCCGGCGCCCATATTATTTCAATGTTCTCCTCGCTGACTCCATGCCGTTTTAAAGCGTCCAGGCATCCGGACAACAATTTGGATGTTATGAACTCGTTGAAACGTGATATTATTATAGTTATTCTATGTCCTTCTCCCAGCAAATTACCTGTTATAATTCTTTCCGCCATTATTAAACTGCCTCCTATTTGTTTATCATCGGATCAATTTTTCTGCCTTTTTAAGAATTAGTCAATATGTGCCCCATCTTTATTTTCTTGGTTTGCAAATAACGACGATTGTCTATATTGCTCGGCATCTCGATTGGAACCCGTTCTACAATTTCTATGCCATATCCTTCCAGTCCACGGATTTTCTTAGGGTTGTTGGTGAGTAATCTCATTCTTTTTATTCCTAAGTCCACTAATATCTGCGCTCCGATTCCGTAATCACGCAAATCAGGAGGAAATCCTAACTCTATGTTGGCTTCTACTGTATCCCGTCCTTTATCCTGTAATTTATAGGCTTTTATTTTATTGGACAAGCCTATTCCCCGGCCTTCCTGCCGCATATACAATAAAACTCCCCGGCCTTCTTCCTCTATCATGCACAAAGCCGCTCCCAGCTGATCTCCGCAGTCACAACGCCGGGAACCAAAAACGTCTCCGGTCAAACACTCGGAATGCACACGAACTAAGACTGGATCTTCCGGGTTCCACAATCCTTTAACCAAGGCTATATGTCCCTGCCCGTCCAGAAGAGAATCATAGGCAACCGCGGTAAAATTCCCATATTTAGTCGGCAGCTGAGCGTCCTCCACCTTGACTATCATTTTTTCCGTGCGCCGCCGGTATTCAATCAAATCCGCTATGGTGATGATTATTATGCGGTGTTTTTTGGCAAATATTTCTAATTCCGGCAATCTGGCCATATTCCCGTCGTCGTTCATTATTTCGCAAATAACCGCCGCCGGATATAAGCCCGCCAGTTTAGTCAAATCAATAGAACCTTCTGTGTGTCCGGCTCTTTTTAAGACTCCTCCTTTTTTGTAGCGCAACGGGAAAATATGACCGGGACGCCTGAAATCCTGCTCTTTGTTGTCCTTATTTATAAGAGCCAGTATGGTTTCCGCCCTTTCGAAAGCTGATATTCCCGTAGCGGTCGTTTTATAATCAACCGATACGGTAAAGGCCGTTTCATGGTTATCCGTATTTTTAAGCACCATAGGCTGTATGCTCAATTCATCCAGTCTTTCTCCCAGCATAGGCATACAAATTAGCCCCCTGGCATAAGTGGCCATAAAGTTTACTGCCTCCGGGCTTGCTTTTTCTGCGGCTATCACCAGATCTCCTTCATTTTCACGATCGGCGTCATCGACTACTATAACCATTTCTCCATTTCTTATAGCTTCAATCCCTGCTTCAACTGAACTGATCATTGTAACACCCTCCCTGTGATTTTCATTTTTATGTTTACATAAATCCATTTTCCGCTAAAAAACTCAAGCTAAGCGCCGCTTTTTCCTTGAACCCAGACGCCGGCAGCATGAGTCTTTCCACATAACGGCCGATAATATCAGTTTCCAGATTAACAATATCCCCGCTTTTTTTACTCCCCAAAATAGTGGTATCGGCGGTATGGGGAATTAAAGATACCTTGAATTCGTTTTCTTGTACGGAAGCTATGGTCAGGCTCACTCCTTCAACGGCAATAGACCCTTTATTAACCACATATCTCATAACTTCTGAAGAAGCGGTTATAGTATAAATAACGGCAATATCAGACTTTTCTCTTTTTATAATGGTCCCAACAGCGTCCACATGCCCTTGAACTATATGTCCGCCTAAACGGCCGTCCCAACGCAAAGCTCTTTCCAAATTAACCCGTTCGCCTTTGCGCAGCGTATTCAAAGTACTTTTAGCCATAGTTTCCGGCATCGCTTCAGCGCTGAAATATTGATTGTCAAAACCTATTACAGTTAAACAAACTCCATTAACAGCTATGCTGTCTCCCATAGCTATATCTTCGAGTACTTTGTCAGCCTGTATATTTATTTTTATCGATTCCGCCCCCGGCTCTATATTATGAACCTGTCCTATTTCTTCAATCAGTCCGGTAAATATCGTTATCACCACCTTAAATATCCTGTTATCATTATATCTTTATCCATTTGCTGTATTGACATGTTTTCTATATTTAAAGCCCGGCTGACACTGGTGGCTCCAATGCCCGCAACCGGCGAAAAAGCACCTTTTCCACCCATTATTTTAGGAGCTATGAACCAATGCACTTTATCGACCAGTCTTTGTTCAAGCATACTGGCGTTTAAAGCCGCTCCTCCCTCCAGCAATATACTGATAATCCCCTGTTTAGCCAGTTCCGCCAACGCTGTTGTCAAGGATAAATTACTTTCATCGCCGCGGCATTCGATTATTTTAATCCCTAATTGTTCTAAATCGTGCATACGTTTCTGGCTTTGCCCTTCCGCGCAAATTATATAAGTAGGCTGCAACTTACTGCTTTGAGCAATTTTAGACTCAACCGGCAGCCGCAGAGATGCGTCCACTATTACACGAGCCGGATCTCTTTGCTTCTGTTCTCCCAAGCGTGTATTCAGGCTAGGGTCATCAGCCAAAACTGTTCCGATGCCTACCATAACCCCATCATATATGTTTCTGAGGTGATGCACATAACGCCGGGATTTTTCCCCGCTGATCCAGCGTGAATCGCCTGTATAAGACGCTATCTTACCGTCTAAAGTCATTGCGGTTTTTAAAGTAACAAAAGGCGTTCCCCTCTCTATGAATTTAAGGTAAAACTCATTCATAGAACGGGCTTCTTTTTCCAAAACCCCAACTTGGACGGTTACCCCGGCCTCTTCCAGTTTTACCTTTCCTTTTCCTGCCACCAAAGGGTTAGGATCCAACATAGCTATGACCGCTTTTCGCACACCGGCTTTTATTAAAGCCTCGGTACATGGAGGAGTCCGTCCGTAATGGCAGCACGGTTCCAAGGTAATATACACCTGAGCCCCCCGCGCCTGTTCGCCCGCTTCTTTTAAAGCGTTCACTTCAGCATGGGCCGATCCGGCTTTTTCGTGAAACCCCCGCCCCACCACGCGCCCGTCCTTAACTATCACCGCGCCTACTATGGGATTAGGGCTGGTGCGCCCCCAGGCTTTTTTAGCCAGCTCTACCGCATATGACATATATAATTCGTCTTCATGATTTTGCATAAAACACCTTAAACATCATGTGAATACAATAATTTTCCCCAAACAAAAAACCCGCTTTCATCGGGTTAAGAGTAAACAAAATCTGACATGCCAAAAAACACGCCAAGCACTCTTTCCTCTCTCATCCAGACT
>JAISWS010000134.1 GCA_031270725.1 Syntrophomonadaceae bacterium
CGCTTTTATGATAACAGGATAACCGATGTTTTCCGCAATATCCAAAGCCTCGCGATAATCAGAGACAGCCCCTACACTGCCGGGTACCAACGGTACTCCAACCGGGCTGACTAATTCCCGGGCTTTTACTTTATCCCCCATCATCTCAATAATCTGAGCCGAAGGCCCGATAAATTTTATATGATTAGCGAAACACAGCTCGGCAAAATAAGAATTTTCCGCTAAAAATCCATACCCCGGATGAATAGCCTGAGCTCCTTTTATTAAAGCGGCTTGAATAATATTTACTATATTCAGGTAGCTGTCCCGGGGCTGGGGCGAACCAACACAAACCGATTCATCAGCAATCTTCACATGCAGGCCGTCTTTGTCCGCGGTTGAATAAATCGCCACAGTTTTTATACCCAATTCTCTGCAGGCTCTGATTATACGGACGGCAATTTCGCCTCGATTAGCAATTAAAATCTTCCTTAACAAAATTACCCTCCTAATCTTTTCTGATTAAAAACAACACTTGCCCATATTCGACCGCTTCGGCGTTCTTAACCAAGATATCAGAAACCACGCCTTCAGTGTCCGCTTTAATTTCATTCATCAGTTTCATAGCCTCCAGTATGCAAAGCGTTTGTCCCCTGCGCACTCTGTCCCCCGCGTGTACAAACTGGTCGGCGTCAGGAGCGGGCGCCGCGTAGAAAGTCCCTACCATAGGCGAAACAATTTCATACAGATCAGGATCAACAGCGCCGGTTTCCGTATCTGCTTTGCCGGCCTCTGCCTCTTCTCCCACCGTTTTATTACCCGCATTTCCGGAAGCAACCGCAGAATTCCCTTTGCGTAAAGCGAGTTTATAATCTTTTCTTTGCATTTCCAGTTCATTTATATTCGATTTATCTAAAGCTGTAATAAGTTCTTTTATATCATCGACATTCATATCATCATCCCCTCGGCTTACCGCTTTTTTAGCGGGTTCGGAAGTTTTAGACTGTCCGACGGCTTTATCGTCAGCGGCTTCATCTGCAATTTTGCTTTCCGTATTTTCTCCCAGTTTATTATTTTCGCGTTTTTCAAAAAATTTAGCTGCTACCTGCGGAAAAAGCGCGTAAGTCAAAATATCCTCATCATTTTTGGCCCAGGCGGCTGATTCTTCTTTGGCTTTCTCCCATAACGGCTCCAAAAAATCAGCTGGACGAACTATTATAACTTCTTCGTCTCCGATGATTTTATGACGAATTTCATCTTTAACCGGCATTGGCGGACGGCCGTACTGCCCCCGCACGTAATCTTTCAGTTCGGTCGGGCACAACTTATAACGTTCCCCCATCAGCACGTTCAATACCGCCTGAATCCCCAAAATCTGACTGGTAGGCGTAACTAAAGGAGGGTACCCCAGGTCTTCGCGTACTTTAGGTATTTCAGCCAATACCTCATTAATACGGTCGACCGCGTTTTGTTCTTTTAACTGAGATATAAAATTGCTTAACATCCCTCCTGGTATTTGGTGTTCAAAAACCTGCATATCGTTAATACTGGTTACTCCTCGGCTGAACCCTTTCTTTTTACGCATATCTTCGAAATAATTAGCTATTTCAAACAATTTATGCAAATTCAAACCGGTATCACGTTCTGAATCCTGTAAAGCCCTGACTACCGTCTCAACCGGCGGCTGAGAGGAGCCAAACGCCATGGGGACGCTAGCGGTATCCACTACGTCTACTCCGGCTTCAGCGGCCTTTAACAAAGTAGCGATAGCCAGTCCTCCAATGTAATGGGTATGTAACTGCACCGGCACCTGCAAATTATCCTTTAAAGTTTTTATCAGCTCATAAGAAGCGTACGGAGCTAATAAGCCGGCCATATCTTTAACGCATATAGAATCCGCCCCCATGTCCTGCAATCGCATGGCGGTCTCTAAAAAATGCTCCAGCGAATGCACCGGGCTGATTGTGTAAACTACGCAGGGCTGGGCGTGTTTACCATTTTTTTTCACAGCTTTCATGCAGGTTTCCAGATTACGGATATCATTTAAAGCGTCAAAGATTCTGAAAATATCTATACCGTTTTCAGCTGCTTTATCTATAAATTTTTCCGCTATATCGTCAGGGTAATGAGCATATCCCACCAAAGACTGCCCCCTTACCAGCATCTGCAGCCTGGTTTGTTTCACAGTCTGGCGGATAATTTTCAGCCTTTGCCAGGGATCTTCCTCCAGAAAACGCAAGCAAACATCGAAAGTAGCTCCGCCCCATACTTCCAAGGAATTATACCCAACCTGGTCTAAACTTTCTAAGATAGGCAGCATATCTTCCGTAGACATTCTGGTAGCCCACAGGCTTTGATGTCCGTCCCGTAAACTGGTATCGGTAATTTTAATTTTGTTCATAAAAACCTCCTGTACAACATAAAACACAAGCAACGTGAGCTGCAATTATCTTTGGTTCCGGACATAAAGAGCTTAACTTTGAATTTCAACCGCGTATTTATCACCGTTCAAAGAACAAATACACTCAGGCTCCGCCTGAGTACGTGAAACATCATGATAACAATAACCCTGCTTTTGCTTTTGTTACATTTTACTTAATTATATGTATTATATTTATAATGTCTATAATTTTCAATGTTTCCTTTCCAAAAGACAGCGTCAATCTGTCCCGGCACCGCTATGAAAAGGCGCAAAATACATTTTTCAGACAATCTGTACGACGCCGTTTTCCGTCTCATCAATAACCTTATAAGCCGTCAGCGAATTCCGCACGGACATTCGGGTTTATTTTTTCATGTCCTTTTGTTTTCAGCTTAAAATTAAAATACAAAAAATATTTTTCCTTCATTAAAATTAAATGGTTTCCGAGCAATTTGCTTGCTGGTTTTAAGAAGTCTTCGTAAATGGGATCTTCTAATAGGCTGCCGCCGCACATCGTCAGTTATTAGGGGCCCCCTAAAGTTATTTTGTTAATTAACCTTATATTTCCAAATAATATCTGCATCTATTCTATAATCTGTATAAATAAAATCCATCCTATTTCATCGGGAACACGGCTGCAACGTAAATGTATAACCCTCTAAAAAAGACGGCGGGCTATACGTTTCCTGCCTCAAATGCTTAAATGCTCCAGCGTTTCCTGCCCCCGTCCGGTCAGCGCAAGGCTGCCTGTCTCCAATGCCGGCGTGTCAAACAGGAAATCAGGGCGGTCTCTTTTCCCCTCACAAACGGTTTGCTTAAAATACGCGTAAACTTTAGATTTTTCATATGCCGCATAATCACCGTTTTTCAACAATATATCATAGTCCAGCGTAATCAGTCCATATCCGGCAAGTGAAAGCAATAGCGTTTTTGTTTTCTTTACATCCTCCAGTGAATCTTCCTGAGTGTTCAAATACACCGGAGCCAGCGCAACCATCTCTAAATGCGCAGATTTGGTACTTTTCATAACAAATCTGCAAACAGGCAGAAACGGAGTTACGGCCAAAAGCCCTAAAAACTGTTTCTCCTCCATTGTCAGCGCACCCGCGTTTATACGGCAACAGCCCCCGCATTTTTCCGCGCAGGTTTTGCAGGCGCCGCCTTGTTTATTATTTTCCATCTTTACTCATCCTTTTGTTTATTTTAACCTAAAGCAGTATCTAAAATCATCATAACTAAAAACCCGCCCATAACCCCGAGCGTTCCGGCGTTGGAATGTTCTCCCAAATGTGCTTCGGGAATCAGCTCTTCCACCACCACATACATCATTGCTCCCGCCGCAAAAGCTAAAAGCCACGGCATAAATGAAATAATAACACCCGCAAGCAAAACAGTGGCAACCCCGAACAGCGGCTCCACTGCTCCGGACAAACACCCCAGCAGAAACGCCCTTCCCACAGGCATTCCTTCATATAAAAGCGGAAGTGAAATTGCCGCTCCTTCCGGGAAGTTCTGTATTCCAATCCCCAGTGCCAGCGCCGCAGCCGCAGCCAACAACGCCGGATCACCTTCATGCTGCGCCGCTAAGGCAAAAGACAGGCCTACTGCCATGCCTTCCGGAATATTGTGCAGCGTTACCGCTGAAACCAACAATGTAGTGCGCTTTGCTGAAGAGGATAATCCTTCCTGAACATCTGACAGCGGATGTAAGTGCGGAATCAGTTTATCCAATCCGAACAAAAACATAACCCCAAGCGCAAAACCGCCCGCCGCAGGAATCCAACCTATTGCACCCTGCATACGCGCCTCATCAATTGCAGGAATGAGCAAACTCCATACCGAGGCTGCAATCATCACGCCCGCCGCGAATCCGAGGAAAATTTTCTGCGCTTTTCCGCTAGCCGCTTTATGGAAAAAAAACACCATAGACGACCCCAGACAGGTCATCAAAAAAATAAACCCCGTGCCTCCAAATACCCATAATAACTCACTCATTGCGCTCCTCTTTATTCTTTGGCCGCGCTTCCGCGTAACACATGGGAAATGCGGCCGGAATGGCCTGCGTTTTTATAATACTGAAATCATTTTCCTCTAAAAAACATAAGTATTCTTTTTCCGTCCATTTTCTGCGGAGCGGAAAGCCCCCCATAGCATAAGGCGTAACAAAACCCGTCTGTTCACATAATTTTCTGACTGTACAAAATTGGGCGCGATGAGAAGACCTTCTGGTTTCAGCACCCGTTTAATATTGACGAGGGCCTTTTCCGCTTCAGGCATGACATGCAAAGCGTTAGCTATAATTACAATGTCAAAACTGGCGCTTTCATACGGCAGCGCGCAGGCGTCCTGTACCGAAAAACGCACGTTGCTGGGAGCTGATTTTTTCTTCGCTTTGGCAATCATCTTGCCTGAGAAATCCGTAGCTTCCACAAAGTTTACCTGGTGAGCGATCCGCAACGCTGTCACTCCCGTACCTGTAGCAACCTCCAGTACCTGCGCCTCTTTGTTCAACGCGCCGCCGAGCAATTGATACATGGTCTCATAAGGCTCTTTATTTCTTTTTATAAAACTGTCGTATAAAAAAGCAACCCTATCCCAAAAAGCAGGATTGTTTTTCATGCTGCCACACCTCTATTCCATCGCTTTGAGCGACTCTAGCATGCCCCGCCGCCTGATTTTTTTTGAAAACAAACTATTGACCCATACCAACAAACTAAAAGTAAATATAAAAGCAAGCACCAACACCGGCCATAGTAAACAGGGCAATTAAAAGGAATCCCGCGGGAAAAATATTTCCCATCATTTTATGCTGTTGTATCTCGTTGTTAAACATGTACACGCTGGGGTAGTTATCCGCTCAATAAATTCAGAAGCGTGGACTTATCTGCTCCGGAAGGTTCCAGAATCACAACAAGTTCTCCCTCACGAATAGAAAAACTTACATTATCAAGCGCTTTCAAAACATAAGAAGCTATGTTGTATTCCCGGGTCAGATTTTTAAATTGAATTGTCTCTTTCTTGTTATTCATAAAATCGGCTTCTTTCTTGCAGTTAGTTATGGCTAATTCACAATATATCACAGATACTCAAAAAAAAACAAGCCGCCTTTAGCAAAAAAACGCCTTTAATTTTTCTTGTCCTTATAAAAACATACTTTTATGCCAAAAAGGCAGCTGGTTTTTAAACCAGCGACGGCGTCCGCGTATCTATGCAATAAGCAATCCAACCCTCAGCTTTACTGTATCCCTACGGCCTCGGATAAGTTTGAAGAGCTAAAAAATGGCAATAAATGTTAAATAAATTTCTGACGGTAAGCTATTGACAAGAATATAGAAGTCTGGTATTTTTTAAAGCATAGTTAGTTTAAACTAACTATGCTTTATGTTTTAATTTATATTGCGGATAAATTTAATTTAATCAATAAATACCATAGGTAACGGAAGGCAGGATATTCTTCAGGCACAACGCGTTTTTACAAAAGGTTCCCAAAAGATTTTATTTCGCGGGGCGGTTTACGGTGCGACATGATAAAACAGTTTTAATAGGTAATGTTGTATACCTGCGGCAGCGCGTTTTACAATTACATACGCCTACATACGCCTTTTAACAATTTCCTGTATCCAAAAATGCCCCCTAAAGGCTAATTATATCTAAGATTACGCAATGATCCGGGGGAAACCGGTATTTTAAACTAATTAAACCTTGCCGTAAATATTATTGAAAACCATTTAACCACTATAAAAAAACACAAAAAGGAGTCGATTGTTATGCAAATTAATATCGTTTATTGGAGTGGCACAGGAAACACTGAGGCGATGGCCAAGTATATCCAGGAAGGCGCTGAAAGCACGGGGGCTTCCGTAACAGTCACGGAAGTTTCCCAAGCTGATAGTTCTGTATTGGATACTGACGTGCTGGCCCTTGGCTGCCCTTCTATGGGGGAAGAAGAGTTGGAAGAAACGGAATTTGAGCCGTTTATCGCGTCAATTGAAGGGTCAGTTAAAAACAAAAAACTGGCCCTGTTCGGATCGTACGGCTGGGGTGATGGCCAATGGATGAGGGATTGGAGCGAACGCATGAAAGCAGCGGGAGCAGAACTCGTGGCCGAAAGCCTGATTGTTAATGATGCGCCCGATGGCGACGAATGTAAGGCTTTTGGTGCGGCAATCGCAGGCTGAAATCTATACAGGCAGACGCGGGGGGATTATTATCTCAACTTTACACCCGAAAGCGCCACGGAGCCGGAATTGCTTGATATATTCATGAATTTCATTAGTATGCCGGCGTTGGTAAGTGCGCTGACGGTTGTCGGTGCGCTGCCCGTTTTGTCGCTTGGCAAAGCGCTCCTGGAAAAACGCTCCACCAGAACTATGTCAGAACCATACATAATAGTACATAGAACGCCGGGCGGTGCAAAAAAGCGCCTGCCCGGCGCGCCCGCAAAGGAGAGAGGGTTATGTTTAAAGGCTTTATACAAAACGCGCGCAAACCGCAAGGATTAGGCGGCAAGATTTTCATCGCGTCCATGAATGCCGGCCATACCGCGCTTTCGTCATGGGGATTGAGCCGGCTTGAGATACATCCGGCGGACGTCATTTTGGACATCGGCTGTGGCGGAGGAAAGAATATCAAGCGTATGCTCAAAACCTCGCCCGAAGGAAAAGTTTGCGGACTGGATTATTCGGAACTAAGTGTCAGACAAAGCGCAAAACTGAACCGAAAGGCTGTGGGCATCGGACGTGCGGAGATACGGCTTGGCAGCGTATCGGAAAATCCGTGGCCCGACGATACTTTTGACATTGTCACCGCTTTTGAAACCGTCTATTTCTGGCCGGATTTTGTGAATGATCTGCGGGAATGCCGCAGGGTACTCAAGCCGGGAGGCAGGCTTTTCATCTGCAACGAGATGAACCAGCCGGAAACAGGAGAAATGCCTTATCAATACTGGATCGATACCTTAAATTTGAATGTATATACAGAAACAGATTTTCGTGGATACCTTACAGAAGCGGGGTTTGATTATGTAGAAATGGAAGCCGAGGGAAAATCACGCGTCTGTGTGACCGCTCGCGCAAGGAAAGGAAGCTGCGTATGAAAAACAAAACCACGGATTCATTTGCAATTACGAACTTGTGCCGTCACTGGCCAAATGAACGGAGAAAAATATGAGAGGGAAACCAAAGCAAAACCCGGAACGAAAGACTGGCATGGCGCGTTTGTGGCAATTGGCTTCGGAGAAGAGGCTGCTCGTCACCTGTTCCTGCGTTCTGGCGGTAATAAGCGTCGCCGTTTCTTTTGTGCCGTTTATCGCCATTTACTATATCATTAGGGAAATTGTCACGCATTTCGCAGACCAGTCCGCAATGGACGCGGCGTATATGGTAAAGCTTGGCTGGCTGGCCTGCGGCGGCGCTGCATGCGCTATCGTCCTGAACTTCGCGGCCCTCATGTGTTCGCACGTAGCGGCGTTCACAACACTGTACAAACTAAAGCTCGACTTTGCGCGGCACATAGCGTCGTTGCCGCTGGGCTTTCACAGTGAAAACTCCACCGGAAAACTAAGGAAGATCGTGGATGAAAACATTGAAAAACTGGAGGAATTCATCGCTCATCAGCTGCCAGACCTCGTGGGTTCTTTCGCTATGCCAGTTTTCACTCTGGTTGTCCTGTTCTCGTTTGATTGGCGCCTAGGGCTGGCAAGTCTCATTCCTATCGTTATCGCCTATTTGATTCAAATGACGGCCTTTGGACAGGAAAGCGTCAAAACATTCATGAGCCAATATCAAAATTCGCTGGAGGAAATGAACAACGCCGCTGTAGAGTATGTGCGCGGTATCTCTGTGGTTAAAGCGTTTAACCAGACGATATTTTCTTTCCGCCGCTTCCACGACACTATCAAAAGTTACGGCGTATTCGTCAAGAATTATACTCTGGGTTTTGAGACACCCATGGTGTTTTTTGTGCTGGTGATCAACAGCGTATACCTTTTCCTGATTCCCGTCATCATCCTGCTCGCGGGCGGCGCGGACGACTACGCGCGTTTCGCGCTCGCGGCCGTGTTTTACCTGATTTTCTCACTGTCGCTTACCGCGCCGTTCACTAAGTTGATGTACGTGTCGGAAATAGGTACGCGGATCGCGGACGGCATAGAGCGCATGGACAGGATATTAGACATCGCTCCGTTGCCGGAAACTTCTGACCCCAAGCTTGCTAACGGTTACTCCGTATCCTTCGAGAATGTCACTTTTACCTATAACGACGAAAACGAGGCTGTCGCACTTTCGGACGTTAGCTTCACCGCCGCGCAGGGTGAGATAACAGCTCTGGTAGGGCCGTCGGGCAGCGGCAAATCAACGCTCGCGCACCTCATTCCCCGTTTTTACGACGTGGAGAAAGGCGCAGTCATAATCGGGGGAACGGATATAAGGGATATGTCAGGCGAGTACCTGATGAGTATCGTCAGTTTCGTGTTTCAGGATGTTTTCCTGTTCAAACAGAGTATCGCTGATAATATACTCATAGGCAACAAAAACACCTCAGCGGATGACGTGATAAAAGCCTCCAAAGCCGCGCAGTGTCACGAATTCATTGAAAAACTGCCGCAGGGATACAACACGGTAACAGGCGCAAAAAACATACACCTTTCGGGCGGCGAGCGCCAGCGCATTGTCATCGCACGCGCCATTCTCAAGGATGCTCCCGTCATTGTACTTGATGAGGCCACGGCTTTTGCCGATCCGGAGAATGAGCAAAAAATACAGCTCGCCTTTGAAAAATTGATGAAAAACAAGACGGTGATCATCATTGCGCACAGGCTCTCCACCGTAAGAGGCGCAGATAAGATCGTTGTCATAGACCAAGGACGGGTGGCGGAAGAAGGCAGACATGACGAACTGCTCGCGGCCAACGGACGTTACAGGCGCATGTGGGAACAATATACCGGCGCTATTGACTGGACACTCACACGGAAGGAGAAAGAACATGTTTAATATAAGGGAATTATTGGGACTGTCCGATGAAGGGCACAGGGATTTTAAACGAAGCGTTTTTGCTTGTATTTTTTCTAATTTTGTCATGTTCATTCCGTTTGGTGTCATTATTTTAGCGATAAACACCATCCTTGAACCGCTGATGAATGGAAAAAACCTAGACACCGCAAGGTTATGGGCGCTCTTCGTTACGGCCCTGGCCGCTTCCGTGCTGTATTTCTTCGCATACCGGAACGAATACCGGAAGACTTACATAGTGGCCTACAGCGAAACGGAAAAGATACGTATCGAGGTCGCGGAACACATGCGGCGTCTTCCTCTCAGTTTTTTCAACAACAAAAACCTCACGGAACTCACGACAAACATCATGGCAGACTGCACATCCATTGAACACACGATGAGCCATGTTGTTCCAGGGCTGTTCGCTGACAGCATTGTCGCGGCGATAGTTTGCCTCCTGCTCTCTTTTTACGACTGGCGCATGGCCCTCGCCCTTTTTATCACTATGCCTGCAGCGCTGGGCCTCATCGCATTGACGCGCAAGCTGAGTACAAAATTAGGCGAACGCCACGTATCAGCCAAACTCGAAGTGGCTGAACAGGTGCAGGAATATCTGGAAGGCGTCAAGGTGGTTAAAGCGTTCGGTCTGTCGGGCG
>JAISWS010000196.1 GCA_031270725.1 Syntrophomonadaceae bacterium
ATCAGGGAATTTTCATCAAAAACCTGCCCGCGGGCAATGTTTCTCAAAGCTCTCAGCAGCACTTTCCCGCCGATAAGCAGATAACTCAGCAGATATAACCCTAATTCCCAGGAAGCGGGAAAAGAAAAAGCAAACGCTGAGACAAATCCGACTATCCCTAATATCGCCGCCGCTTTATCTGCCAGCCCAGTAATAGAATTTTTGTTTTCAGGTTCCGGTTGCGCCCGGCTATAAGCTATTTTAATGTCAGGTTCAATTCTAAGAGCTATTTCTCCGGCCTGCCTGGCCAATTCCGTTAACCGGCCGCGGTCAAAAGACTGTATGGTCAGTTTTTGGCTTACCACATCCAAATGCGCGGAATGAACCCCTTCCAGCCTTTTAACCGCCAAGTTTATCCTAGCCGCGCAATCGGCACAATTCAACCCCGCCAGATAAATGGATTTTTCAGCGGGAGCGGCTGCCCCCTTTTCCCGTACTATAATATCCGGTTCATATTTTTTGGCGATAGCGTCTACCTTGCCGGAGAGATCACCTGCCGCTCCGGCGTCGCTTTCAATATGTAAAGTTTTAATAACAAAATTTACCGTTGCCTCTGATACTCCATGCAGTTTCCGGACTTCTGTTTCAATATTGCCCGCGCAATGAGCGCACTGCAAGCCTTCCAGAAAATATTCTTTTTTTACTGCCCCTTTCTCCGTCATTTTATTTCCCCTCTTTCCTACTTAATTAAATAGAAGCGATTTTAAGAGCGCTTTTTTGAACCAGTATTTTTTATTCCGGTTTTATTCAGAAATATGGACTAACCCTTGCTGAAAAATGTTTTTAACATGATCGTCGTCTAAGGAATAAAACACCACTTTCCCCCGCCGGCGGTATTTGACCAGTTTAGTCTGTTTCAAAATCCGCAGCTGATGTGATATAGCCGATTTAGTCATACCCAGCAAAACCGCGATGTCACACACGCACATCTCCGCCTCAAACAGAGCGCAGATGATCTTAACCCTGGTAGAATCTCCGAATACTTTAAATAATTCCGCCAAATCCAAAAGAGTTTCTTCTTCCGGCATTTTTTCCCGAACCGCGTTTACTGTTTCTTCATGTATGATATTGCAATCACAACGATCAAACTCAACCATATAAGCTGACATATTCATACCTCCATAATTCAAGTGAACGATTGAATAATTGTTCAACTATTATTATAATACACTCCTGCCATTTGTCAATAGAAAAATAACTTTTTGAAAATCAGTGAAAATCAGAGGCTTTTAGCATGTTTAATTTTCGGCGCCCGTTTTCAGGCCTCTGGAAACAATGTCTGAAACCGTGTAACGGAGCGGTTTTTGAGGATTTTCGGAATATGCTCACCGCTGACGCGGATAAGGAGCGGTCAGCCTGAAATTAAAGGCCGGGCAGCGGATTAACAGCTTTCATGCGTAAAGGGAAAAATTTGCCCGCGCACACGTACTTTACAACATCAGAATTTTATGTAAAATGATTAGAACCGGAATAAAATTGCAATGATATGTAAACTTAATGAACAAATCAAAAGAAATAACAGAACATAAAAAACACCAAAAGGCAAAACATCACCAGCAACCGGAATATCAGGCGCAATGGGGCTGGACTTGATTCAAAAAATATGTATCCCTATAAATATAAACGAAGGATTTTAAGAAGTATGTATGATATTGCTATTATAGGGTTAGGCCCTGCCGGAGCTACATTGTCGCGGCTGCTGGACAAAAAATATAAAGTAATCGCTATTGACAGGAAAAATCCTGAACGCGGCAAATGCTGCGGAGGATTGCTGTCGCCGGACGCGCAAAAAATACTTGCCCAGTTTGATATTTGCCTGCCAAAAGACATTTTAGTTGATCCTCAGATATTTTCCGTAAAAACAATAGATTTTGATAATCATATTGAAAAATTTTATCAGAGATTTTATATGAATATGAACAGAGCTAAGTTTGATGATTTTTTGATTTCTTTAATTCCAGGCAGCGTAGAAATATGCAACGACAGTATTTGCGTAAAAATAGAGAAAGAAAATGATGCGTACCGCCTGACATTCAGAACAAACGGAGTGGAAAGAACAGAAAAATCAAAAATAGTAATTGGAGCGGACGGCGCTAATTCCATTGTCAGGAAAACTTTTTACAAGAATAATAAAATACATAAATATACAGCCATTCAGGAATGGTATGAGTACAGCGTCAATTCGCCGTTTTACTCCTGTATTTTTGACAAAGAGATAACAGATTCATATAGCTGGACGATATCAAAGGACAATTATTTTATTATTGGGGGTGCGTTTCCAATAAAAAACAGCAATATGAGGTTTGAAATGTTAAAGGAAAAAATAAGAAACAGCGGCATTTATTTTGAAACATTGATAAAAAGAGAAGGATGCTTTGTGTATTTGAACAAAGGCTTTATGAGTACCTGTACCGGCAGAAACGGAGCGTATTTAACAGGGGAAGCGGCAGGTATGATCAGCCCAAGCTCTCTGGAAGGAATCAGTTATTCCATGGAAAGCGGGAAAATACTGGCGGGAATAATAAATAAAGATCGCGGCGATGTTGGACGCAAATATTTTATAAAAACATTAGGAATTCGAATTAAATTAATATTCAAAATAATGAAAATGCCGTTTATGTATAATAAATTTTTAAGAAAGATAATAATGAAAAGCGGCATAAAATCAATTAAAAAGCATTTGATATAATAAAAAACCGCCCGCCGCGTCCGGCCGGGGAACCTGAAAAAAGAACCGCTGCTTTTTATTAAGGGGGCCTCTAATAACTGACGGTGCGCCGAAGATGTGCGGTGGGGGTTATTAGAAATTCCCAAAAATGAACAGGAGAAATGTATGGACATAAACAAAACCAAAGAACAATTCAATTGCATTGCCCAAAAATATGACAGCCAGAGAAAATATTTTATCCCCTGCTTTGATGATTTTTATAAAACCTCCGTTTCATTATTAAAACTTTATAAAAATGATTTTCAGAATATTGTGGATCTGGGCGCCGGAACCGGATTATTAACAATGGAAATATATAAATTGTATAACAACGCGCGTTACACATTAATTGATATTTCAAAGGATATGCTGGAAATAGCCAGGGAAAGGTTTGACGGATTAAGCAACTTTGAATTTATTGAACATAATTATGCGGAAAATATTCCGGTGAAAGAATGTGATTTAATGTGTTCGGCATTATCGATACACCATTTGAGTAATACAGACAAAATTAAATTATATAAAAACGTTTTCAGCAAATTGCCTAAAGGCGGATGTTTTATAAATCTGGATCAATTTAGAGGGACATCTGAAAAAATCAACGAGTTATATAATGAATGGTGGCGCAATTATATACACCAAAGCGGAATAAAGGAAGAAGAAAAACTGGCTTCGATTGAGAGAAGAAAACTGGATAAAGAAAACACTATAAACGAAACTATGGAAATATTAAAAGGAAGCGGGTTTAGAAATGTGGAATGTGTCTATAATTTCATGAAATTCGGCGTAATAATAGCGATAAAGTAATATTGATGACTACAAACGCAGCCAAAGATATCTATTTGCATACGGTATAATATGGAATATATGGTGGAAACAGAAGGTGATGGGCGTGAAACGGATGGCCGTACTTATTGGGCTGGTTTTCCTGCTGTCTGCCTGCCAGGGCGGACCGAGGTATGAATTCCACGACTTAGCGGTCAAGGAGTGTGTTGAGCGTTATTTGGGCAAAAGCGCGGATGAACTGACAGCGAGGGATCTGTCGGCGTTGTCCCAGCTGAAGGCTTTCACATTTGACGCATATGACCAGCACGTTACGTCACTTCGCGATTTACCCGAGCTGTTTCCGGAGCTTCGCTATGTCAGCCTCGCGTCTTCATGGTTTAACGAGGCACGATTATCGCCGGAAGACTGCGCGATTTTGGAAAATATGGAATCGTTGCGCACCGTGGACATTTACGCGGACGGGCTGCCCTCACTGGATTTTGCTCAAGACCTTCCATATGTCTCCTTGCGGTATACAGAACAATCGTACCTGTCCGATGAAAACAAACTCCCGGAAGCGTCTGTTTTAGGACGGGATTTTATCGAAAGCCGAGTGAGCGGGCCGGTCAAAGAATACGTCAGGGTTGCCGATGGCGAACGCGTATTTGAGCTGATCGTGACAGATTATAAATATTTTGCCAACGGAGACTATTGTTACGAAACCAAAATATTCGTCTCGGAAAAAAGAAACGGCGCCTATTATTTCCTGGAAAATCTTGATGTACCGGGACGTATCGATAATGCTGCCGCCGGGCTGATAATCACAGACGCCAATTTTGACGGCCGGAAAGATGTTTTAGTGTCGCAAGGGCAGTTTGGTAACCAAGGGCTGGCAAGATTCGCCTGCTTTTTAGACGGTGATGGAAGCTATAGCCTGAACGGGGGTTTCTCAGATATTGCGAATCCCGCTATAGACCGGCAGAGCCAAAAAATTCTCAGCTCCTGGCGTAATTCGGCGGCATCACACAGTTGGGCGATGTTTTCATACATCAACGGGGAGTTTATAGAAACGGAGCGCTTAACCCAAGAACCTGAAAGTTGGACTGCTGAGTATGATATCGAAGTCTGGCGGCATGTCGTAAAATATACCAGCGCTGAGAACAAAGAGACCGAATCCTATCTGACCAGCGATTATACCGATCAGGAATGGACGGCTATGTTTTACGATGAAGACAGCTTTTGGGGACTGAGCGCCGACAAATGGCGGACACTGTCCAATCAAGGGATACTGTTCGACGGGAGCCTTTATAGTAACGGCTTGGACGCGCAAATTACTGAGATCATAGATGAACAGCAGGCAGGAGCGGCTTTTTAAGCGGCGGAACCCATCGGCTGTTTTACGCAAGGCCTTTTTTAATGCGGTTTTTCGACGTCTTCAGCGAAGAAAAGAGCATATCCACATCCACGTATGTGCTAAAGGCATGGCCACAGTCGATACTGAATTTCGCATAAGAGATATTTTGGTATAAGCATATCGGCCGTCGATTCCCGCAAGGTTTAGAAACAGACCTTGCGGTAGTTTTTTATATCCGCCCGGAATATTCCGAACTGAATTTTTCAATTCTCCGGGGGTTACCCCTAATTTATCCTGTTTCAGGTTTCGTCTCCGGGAGAATTTAAAGCGCCAACCATAATATGGTTTTTAACCGGAGAAGACCGCTTTAAAAAGATTTACACCGGTTCTATGTAATACTGGAAACCGGCGTCGGTTATAGTTTTTATGGTATCCTCGATACTTTGCCCGTCGGTTGTCAGATAACCGGAAGCAAATATGGAGTCAACCGCGTAAAACATCATTTTTTCATAGCCTTTCAGATAAACCTCACGCCCTCCGGCGCAGCGTATATCGGATTCAGGGTTTAAAAGCCGGGTAAGGCATAATACTTTGAGACAGTACTCCGGAGATAAATGGGAGATATCTATGCGCGACATAGCCGTACCTGGAACGGGGATCAAAAAATTAATCGGCACCGCCTGAGGATTAATTCTTTTGATGGCAAATAACATATCGGCCACGTCGTTTTTACTTTCCCCCATACCTATTATGCCGCCGCAGCATATTTCAAAACCCATACTTTGCAGCATCTTTATGTTCGCTACCCGTTCTTCATAAGTGTGGGTAGTGCATATGTTAGGATAAAAGTTTTCGCTGGTATTGAGATTATGATTGATGCGATTAACGCCAGCTTCTTTAAGAACCCACGCCTGCCGCGGAGTCAAAAACCCTACGGAACAGCAAATATGGCCGGAGTTTTCTTTTTTCAGATTTCTTATGTAATCGGCCAATTCGTCTATTTCCTGATCGCTGAAACGAATACCGCTCAAGCCGATACAATGACGGGACAGGTTTTTTTCCTTAACTGTAAGACCATCCCGCAAAAGCTTGTCATAGGATACCAGTTTGTATTTGCTGATATCGGCGTCAGAATCGTGCGATTGAGCGCAATAAGCACAATTTTGCGAACAATTCCCGCTCCTAGCGTTGGTGAGCAGTTGAATTCCTACCACATTGCCTTTATGTTTTTTCCGGATATAATAAACTTTTTCCAGCAATTCCGGCAGTTTTTCATCAGGCAGATTCAGAATATTTAGAGCTTCCCTGCGTGATAAGGTCTCTGATTTTGAGATCATCATAATTTGAGCCTCCATAAATTAATCAGCCCGCGGCTACTTTAAATCATAACGCACACAACCGAAAAATAAAAGCCCAATTCCAATGAGCCTCCGGAATCTTTTGCCGCTCCCGGAGACTCATTAAACTCATTAAAATAGACATAGAAAAAACAACCGCAGGCGGATAAAGCAGCCACAGTCCGGCCAACTATACAAACAGTTCCGGCTCCGCTCTTCTTACCAACCCTTCTTCCAGTTCCTGTTTATGGTATAAATAGCCAGGGTCTTCATAATATCTGGCGTTTACGGGGCAATTCTTTATACATGAACAGCACTTAATGCAAATGTTAGTAAATTCTCTGACGTCTTCATAACTGATAGAGCCCATCGGGCATAATTCTGCGCAAATCATACAGCTGGTACAAGTGTCGTCAGTTAAAGGCTTTACTTTACGAATATCAATAGAGTTGCCTTTACGGTCGCGGGGCTGATAGTAACCCCGATAAGGATAGGGAATACCTTCTACGTGAATGGGTGAAAATTTTTCCAAATCAGGCTCATTTTTAACTTTAGCGATTACCTGCCCGGCAAAAGTACGGGCGATTTCCACGTCTTTCTGATCCGGACGGCCTTGCGCCAAAGTGGTGGAAAAAGAGTGTTCCCCGATAAACGCAGCGGCGGCTATGGTATGAAAGCCGTCTTTTTCCAGAATATCTCTCAGTTCTATCAAAGCGTCGTCATAATTACGGTTTCCATATAAAGAAACAGGTACGGCTATGGCTCCATTTCCGATAATGGTGTTCAAATATTTCAGTAAAACGTTCGGTACTCGCCCCGCGTAAACCGGGGTAGCAAAAACCACTAAATCATCCTTGGAAAAACTGAGAATTTTCTCCCTGTCCGAGGGCAGCGTGAAACTAAAACGATTATGATTAACATTTAGTTTTTCCGCCATAACGGACCCTATTTCAGTCGCTATTTTTTCGGTCGTACCTGTAGCGCTGAAAAAAACAGACCACACATTTTTGATAACCATAAAATCCACCCCATTTAATATTTTTATAATCTAATAACGCGTTTTATCTCAAACGTACAAAGTAAGAGTAGCATAAATAATCAATAA